>NZ_JBTZSY010000001.1:0-176180 GCF_054815885.1 Anoxybacillus sp. TBDG-1 | reverse complement strand
ACTTTATAAATAATGAATAGATTATTTATAAAGTTTTGTAAGTTTTCTGTAACGGAGGACGATGATCACGTTTGATTTAATCCAAGATAAAGTAGAATGTTTTGAGGCGACCGATTTAGCGACGTTAGAGAAAAAAATCAATGAACAAATTGAACATAATAAAGCGATTTTACTTGAAGTACATCACGTATCATATCAAATGCAACGATTAGAAAACGGACAGCTCCTTTATAGCGCGATGGTGCATTTTAAAGCGAAAAAATAGAGCGTCACGGACGACGCTCTATTTCTTTTAATTGTTGCACTTTTGTTGGTTTCCACCCTTCATTTGTCACCCATTCGATAAACACTTTATAATGTTCCGTTTTATCTTTTTTAGAAACAGTAGCAACAGCATGATTCGGGCTTCCCCCATTTCCGATAAACCAAACGATCAAATCAGAAGAAGAAATGCGTGTCGCATAACTAATCGCATCAATCATTTCTTTCCAATCAACCGAGTTTTTATCGTACGTTGTTACATGCGGTTCCGATTGTGTTGTACCGATCGGCTGCCATGACGGATTGACGATTTCACGAACGACATTGGAATTTGGATCATCGACAACGGTTTCTTCTGCTTGCTCATTGTTTTCTTGTTGTTTTGATGGTTGTTCTGATGGTTGTTCATTCGTTTCTCTTTCGTTTGTTTCGACTTCAACTGGTTGCGGAGATGTGTTTGTTTCTTTTACCGAACGGTCGTTAGCAAACAACCATTTCCATCCGAAAAATAAAATAAGCGCAAATACGACCGCAATGAACGTGTTCAATATACGATTTACTCTTCTTTGTTTTGAACGTTTCGCAAAACGGCTGCTCACTCTTCGTTCATCCCTTTCTGTTCCAACTCATATGTTGCACGAACGATATCGGTAAAAATGGCGTTCGTGACAGAGGCAGCTGATGCTGTTTCTAATTGTACCACAACGAGCGCATATTTTGGACGGTCAGCGGGAAAATAACCTGCGAACCATTTGTTTACGAGTTTTTCTTTCCCCGTTTCTGCTGTTCCTGACTTTCCTGCTACGGCATAAGGCAATGATTGAAACGCATGACCTGTACCTTCTCGATGTGTCACAACAAGTTGTAACAGCTCTTGTAATTTACCGATCGTCTCTTTGTGCAAAGAATCGGTTGTTAATCGCTTTTCATCAAAAGTGAAAAACGTTGTACCGTTTTTATACATCATTTTTTGAACGATTCGTACTTGTTTTGCTTCACCGCCCCGAGCAATCGTTGCCATCATATTCGCTACCGCAAGCGGTGAAACGCGCACATCTTTTTGTCCAATGGACGTTTGCGCGACGGCAAGCGGAATATGTTTATCACGTTCATCTCCCCAAATCTTCCCTTTTTTCTCTTCATGAAGCGGGCGAAACGATGGAAAGTGATATACATCTCCCTCCCAACCAACGCGCGGCAACAATCCAAGTTTTTGAGCATATGTCTCAAACACATTTTTATCTATCGCAATCAACTGTTTTCCTAACTCTCCAAACGTCCTGTTACAACTGATCGCAAAACTCTCTTCAAACGTGCGCATGCCTTTCTTTTTTTCTTCTGGCTCACCGTTAATTTTTCGATCGCAGTTAAACGTTTGTCCGTGAATAAGTCCGTTTTCAAGTGCTGCTGCTGCAACGACTACTTTAAACACAGAACCCGGCACTTGAGGAAGGAGCGCTTTGTTTTGTGCCGCTTCGTCTTTATACGGATTTCGTTCATCAATTGTCGGAGCGCTCGCTAAAGCAAGCACGTCATTTGTTTTGACATCAAGTAAGACGACAGCCCCCTTTTGCATGCCATGTTGCGCTACAATTTGTTCAACACGCTGTTGCAGGGTACGATCAATCGTCGTTTGTACCGTAATCGGATAAAATGGATTTGCTTGCTCTGTATATTTCACATCCATGCCAAATAGCGGTTCACCGCGCGCATCTACGTGATACAGTAGCTTCGTTTCTCCATCAGGAATTAAAAACTCGTCAAATGAACTTTGTAATCCAGATATACCTATTTTTTTTGCTGATAATTTTCTATCGCCGTAGCGTTCCATGAGCAATTTCTCATTTTCACCGAGTAAACCGATCACATGTTGAGCGTATTTTTCCTTTAGCTCGTATTGTTTATGAACAGCGATGACACCGGGAATATGCAGCTCGTTAATCCGTTCCATTTGCCACGGTTGAAGCTGAATGGGTCGTTGTCCATTATGCAAGATGATTGGATCCCTCGCCTCTTCAAGCTGTCGTTTGATCGTCTCTTTTGGCATGGAAACGATCGCTGCAATTTGATCGATCGGCCAGTCCATTTTTTTTAAAAACGGAAATAAGACGAGCGTTGGAATATACTCATACGTAAGCGGCTGACCATAGCGATCGACGAACATCCCGCGCCCATCATCGATAATAAGCTGTTCCGTTCGTTGAGCGACGCTCGCTTCAATTAAATTGATCCCATGAAACGACTCGGTGCTTACAAGTTGTAGTTGAACGAGCCGACCGATCAAACTGAATATGGCTAGTTGAATGATTGTTAATATGATGAACATCCGTTTTTTTATCATAAAAAACACCTCGTCTTTATTGTCGACGAGGTGTTACATTTTAAAACCTATTTTACCGCAACGATTTTTACAACCATGTCTCCGCCAGGCGTATGAACTGTCACTTCTTCACCAACACGGCGGCCGATAAGCGATTTAGCAATCGGGGAATCGTTTGAAATTTTTCCTTCAAACGGATCCGCTTCTGCACTACCGACGATCGTATACGATTCTTCTTCCCCATCTGGAAGCTCGATAAATGTCACTGTTCTTCCGAGCGATACGACGTCTGTGCTTTCTAAATCTTCTTCAATAATTTTCGCATTGCGAATCATATTTTCAAGCATTTGGATGCGTGATTCAACGAACGCTTGCTCATCTTTTGCTGCATCGTACTCCGAGTTTTCGGATAAATCACCGAAACTGCGCGCAATTTGAATGCGCTCTACCACTTCTTTTCGCTTCACCGTTTTTAAATATTCAAGTTCTTGCTCGAGTTTCTCCTTCCCAGCTTTCGTCATTGGGTATTCTTTTTCCATTGACATGTCATTCACTCCTTTTTATTTATGTATGGAAAATGTACGAACGAGCTGTTCGTACAAAAGACAAAAAGTTTACATATTATCTATGCTATGGTATTACAAAATAGAATTTTGTTCAAGAATCGTTTGAATTTTTGTAACCATTAAGTCGATGGCAACATGATTATGGCCGCCTTCTGGGATAATGATATCGGCATACCGTTTCGTCGGCTCGATAAATTGATTGTGCATCGGACGCACGACGTTCACATATTGTTCAATGACGGACTCAAGCGTGCGTCCACGTTCTTTAATGTCGCGCAATAAGCGACGAATGATGCGAATGTCCGCATCTGTATCGACGTACACTTTAATATCCATTAAGTTGCGCAATCGTTCATCTTCTAATACAAGAATGCCTTCCAAAATAATAACATCTTTCGGCTCGACGCGAATGACTTCGTTTGAGCGCGTATGAAGCGTATAGTCGTATACAGGCTTATCAATTGGCTCGTAATTCAACAGTTTATTAATATGTTCAATAAGCAAGTCATTGTCAAAAGCGAGTGGATGATCGTAGTTTGTTTTTAATCGTTCTTCAAAAGGTAAATGGCTTTGATCTTTATAATAAAAATCTTGTTCAAGCATTAAAATAGAATGTCCTTGAAAATGTTCATAAATCGCTTTTGTAACGGTCGTTTTCCCCGAACCGGAGCCTCCTGCAACTCCGATGACAACCGGTTTCTTCCTCATGTTAGTGCCCCTTTCTCATCATGTTGTATGGGAAAACTTCTCGATCGACTTTAAAACGAACAATTTGAAGCGGATGACGTGCAGCATCGAGCTCGTTTCCTTCTTCATCCCAAATTTTTTCAATAACTTGTGTAAAGTTTTCAATTTCAGGTCCGAAAAATTCAACTTCATCACCCGGTTTAAAGAAGTTGCGCTGTTGCAACGTCACGATGCCTGTTTGTTTGTCATAATCAAGCACAAGACCGACGAAATCGTACGTCGTTTTTTTGCTATGGACGCCAAACATTTGCTCTTTATAGCCCGGAACACCTTCAAAAAAGGCTGGTGCTGTATCGCGGTTCGCACATTTATCGAGCTCATCTAGCCACTCTTTTCGAATGACGAAATTGTCAGGATCTGCGCAGTAGGCATCAATGACTTTTCGATACACACTAACGACCGTTGCCACATAGTGAATCGACTTCATGCGCCCTTCGATTTTTAAACTATCAATACCAAGTTCAATCATTTTCGGGATAGATTGGATTAAGTTTAAATCTTTCGGGCTCATCGCAAATGGATCGTCCGTTTCGTCAAATAACGCCAGCGCTTCATCTCCTTCGAGCTTGTACAAATCGTAATCCCAGCGACACGATTGACAACAGCCACCGCGGTTAGAATCACGCGCGGTCATATGATTGCTTAATACACATCGACCCGAATACGCAATACACATCGCACCGTGAATAAACGTTTCGATTTCAATATCGACTTTTTCTTTTATTTCACGAATTTCTTCTGCGCTAGTTTCACGGGCTAAAACGACGCGCTCAAGTCCTTCTTCTTTCCAAAATTGTACTGCTTTCCAATTCGTGAGCGACTGTTGAGTGCTTAAATGTACTTCAAGTTTTGGTGCAACGCGGCGTGCGGTTTCAATAATAAGCGGGTCAGCAACGATAATGCCGTGCACACCTACGCGCTCTAAACCGCGTAAATAATCTTCAAGACCAGGAATGTTTTCGTTATGGGCGTAAATGTTTGTCGTCACGTAAATTTTCGCCCCATATTTACTTGCAAATTGCACACCTTCCGCCATTTCTTCAAGGGTAAAGTTATCGGCATTTGAGCGGAGACCGTATTCTTGTCCACCGATAAACACAGCGTCTGCCCCGTAATGAACCGCTACTTTTAGCTTTTCTAAGTTGCCGGCTGGAGCGAGCAGCTCTGGTTTTTTCACAATGACACGCTTGCCATCGATGATTTGTGATATGCTCATATGTCTCCCTCCTTTTTTTAATATACTGTTTCTTTAAAGAAAAAGCCGGTGTCTAACGGACGATGTTTCGGTTGAATCGCTTCAATGCGCGCAAACAACTCGCCTTTTTCTTCTTCGTATTGCCTGCGGTTTTCTACGCATAAATCAATGGCGCGTCGATACAGTTTCGTTACTTCTGTAATATAACTCGAGTCATGAAGGACGCCATCAATTTTAAAGCTATCGATTTCTGCGTCAATCATGTCTTCTAGTTCGTCAATAATGCAAATATCGTTTGGGCTCATAATATGCGTACCGTTTTCATCTTCAAAAATTGGGTATTTGTTATCGCGCTCTTTATCGTATAAAAAGAGCCCTTTTGCATATTTCATTTGTTGTACTTCCATAAACTTTCCTTGATATTCAAAATAGTTGCCAATGAGGGAACGTTTCGATTGGAACATGCACGTCATGCCATGCACTTGCACTTCAACTTCCACTTCCGCATGATTTTTAATATCAATAATTTCTTCCATATTTAATTCTCGGGCAAGAACAGCACGTTTCGCTCCTTTTCGTCCCCAATAGTTGCACGCATACCAGTTTGTTGCTGTCGTTTCCGTATTCCAATGAAGTTTCATATGCGGTGCCACTTCTCGTACCGTCATTAGAACCGCTGGGTCGCCAAATACGATTGCATCCACTTGTTCTTCTGCTAAAAAACGGACGTAATCACCTAGTTCATCGACTTTATCGTTATGAAAAAGCGCGTTCATCGCAACATATACGCGCACACCGTACTTGCGAGCAACTTGCATCGCATCTGCCACATCTTGCCGTGAAAATTCGCCTGCTAAACGTAAGCCGTATCGTTGTTCACCAATGATGACCGCATTTGCTCCTGCTTGGGCGAGTTGTTCGATATGGGCAACGCTCGTTGGCGTAACAAGCAATTCTGGTTTTTTCATTTTACTCACCTCGTTTTCTCGATATCGCCATTCCGTCACCGATCGGAATGATGATCGTTTCATAGCGCGGATGCGCCATCAACCATTCGTTATACGCTTGAATTTTTTTCATGAGCTGACGAATGCGTTTTTGTTCAATCGGTTCATTTGTGGCGACAAGTCCTTTAAACAATACGTTATCTGTTATAATAATCCCCTTTTCACTTAAAAGAGGCTCGTACAACTCAAAAAAGCGGCGATATTGTCCTTTTGCCGCATCAATAAACAAGACGTCAAACGGAGCATATTTTTTTACTTCATTGTTTATGTCAAGGGCATCACCAAACAGTAGCGTCATTTGCTCTTTCGTATTCGTTTGCTCCGTGTACATAAGCGCTTGTTTGTAGCGTTCTTCATCTCGTTCGATCGTCACAATTTTCGCATTCGGCAACGCTTTCGCCATCCGAATAGCAGAGTAGCCAATCGCTGTGCCAATTTCTAAAATGCGCATCGGATGGATGAGTTTTAATATGTGCAACATCGTTTCGATGCTGAGCGCATCCATAATTGGAACACCGTGTTCACGCGCATATTGTTCCATCGCTACGATTGCTTCTTCTTTTTTAGGAAGTAATGATTCCACATATTGAATAATTTCCTGATTTACCAACAAACCGTCCTCCTCGTAAAAACAAGAGTTCAAACGAGTTGAACTCTTGTTTCGTCACGATCCATAACTTTATATATACTACCATAAATCAAAACAAAATGCGAACGTTTTATTGCTTTCCGATATATTTTGCCTTTTCGCGATTATGTTCGTCAAGTGTTTTTGTAAAAATCACTTCTCCTGCCGGTGTAGCTAAAAAGTAAAAGTAATCTGTCTCCGCTGGATGAAGAGCAGCGTGAAGCGACATTTCCCCTGCATTCGCAATCGGCCCTGGCGGAAGTCCTTTATACATATACGTATTGTACGGTGAGTTTACTTCCAAGTCTTTGTAATATACACGTTGTTTATGTTTGCCGAGCGCATATAAAACAGTTGGATCAGTTTGGAGCGGCATTCCTTTTTCTAATCGATTGTAAAACACGCTTGCAATTTTTTCACGATCTGCCTTTTCCGTTGCTTCTTCTTCAATGAGTGATGCCATCGTTAACAGTTGATGAACCGTCATGCCACGCGCTTCCATATCTTCTGTATATTTCGCCAACACTTCTTCTGTTTTGGTGATCATCGTTTCAATGATTTCTTCAAGCGAAGGTTTTTCTTCTGTAAACGAATATGTCGCTGGAAATAAATATCCTTCAAGCGCATAACGGATGTTTTTATTTAAAATATCCGTTGTTAAAACAGAAGGGTATTTTTTTATAAGCTCATCAATATAGGCACGATTCGTTAATTTCGCCATAATGTCTTCTGATGAATAGCTTGTTTTTTGCGAAATAATTGTCGCAATTTGCGTCAGCTGTTTTCCTTCTGGAATCGTTATTTTTAATTTCGCTTCTTTGACGACTTTTCCTGTTTTTAACTTGTCAACAATTTGATCTAACGTCATGGCTTTTGTAAACGTATAATTGCCTGCTTGAAAGTCGGCGTGGTTTTTAAATTTCACATAATAACGAAAAATGGTCGCATTTTTAATCACACCGTTTTTTTCTAATACATTCGCAATCGTATACACCGATGAACCGATTGGAATTTCTACTTGAATTGGCGTTTTGTCGTTCGGATCAACCGGCTGCAAGGCAGAACGAATATATACAAACAAGCCAATGCATACAGCAATCATAAGCAATAATAAAGGTGCTGTAATATATAAGACAATTTTCCGCACCGTTTGCGCTTCGTGTTCTTGTAACATGCGTCATCCTCCCCTCACTTTTGACATTATACTACAAATAATGACATGACATAAATAAAAAAAGAAGCTGACGTATAGCCAGCCTCTTATTCTTCTGCTTCTTCCTCTTCACCGAGGAATGTGTTTAACATTTCTTCGATCATATCCCATTCTTCTTCTGTTTCGATCGGCTGCAATTCTCCTGCTCGCCCATCTTCTCCAGGAGTAAAGGAAGATGCGTGGATTTCGATTTCTTCGTTGTCATCTTCTTCCGCGCCGATTGGGTAGTACAGAACGTAAGATTTTCCGAATTCTTCAGATTCAAATGTAAATAATACTTCGCAAAGTTGCTCGTTGCCGTCTTCATCAACGACTGTAATGTGTTTTTCACCGTGTTCCATCATGTTCACCTCAATTGTTTATGATCCAAATACGATTGTAAAATCATCACTGCGGCCATTTTGTCGATCACTTGTTTTCGCTTTTTTCGACTAACATCCGCAGCGATCAACATGCGCTCTGCAGCCATCGTGGACAATCTTTCATCCCACAGCACGACAGGAAGTGAAAACGTTTGTTTCACTTGTTCTGCAAAGCGTTTTGTCGCCTCACCACGCGGTCCGATCGTGCCGTTCATGTTTTTTGGAAATCCGACCACGATTTCCTCGACCGCGTATTGCTCAATTAATTGTCGCAAACGGTCAAAACCATATTCACCGTTTTCTTCATCGATACGAATCGTCTCGATGCCTTGAGCCGTCCATCCTAACTCGTCGCTTACAGCAACGCCGAGCGTTTTCGTTCCGACGTCTAATCCTAAAATACGCATGTGGCTATTCCTCGCGATGTGTTCGTAAATAGAATTTCACTAATTCTTCAATTAATTCGTCGCGATCGACTTTACGAATTAAGTTTCTGGCATCTTTATGGCGAGGGATGTAAGCTGGATCACCAGATAATAAGTAGCCGACTATTTGGTTAATTGGGTTATACCCTTTTTCTTGTAATGCGTCGTATACGGTAAGCAACACTTCCCGAACATCGGCATCCATCGGTTCTTCCGAGAAGTTAAATTGCATTGTATTATCAAACGAACTCACCGTCTTTTGCACCCCACTCTCACGTTCCACGAAATCTGGCATATCCATCCTTACATCCATTGTACACGATTTCCACCATTTATTAAACAGATTTTACCCACTGTTCGACAAATTTAAGCGCTTCGTCTACTTTATTCGCATCTTTTCCGCCCGCTTGTGCTAAATCTGCTCGGCCACCGCCGCCACCGCCGCAGCGCGCCGCTACTTCTTTAATGAGTTTCCCTGCATGATAGCCGCGGTCGACTAAATCGTTTGTTACACCAGCAATTAAGTTTACTTTATTTTGTTGTACAGAAGCAAGCACAATGATTGCTGATCCTAATTTTTGTTTTAAATCGTCGACCATCGCACGCAAGCTGTTCATATCGGCGTTATTAACTTTGCTTGTGACAAGTTGAACACCGTTTACTTCTTTCACTCGGTTTACTAAGCTTTCCGCTTCCATATGACTTAAACGGGCAGAAAGCGATTCATTTTCACGCTGCAATTCACGTATATCGTTCATGAGCGTATCGATGCGCGTTACCACATCTTTCGGATTTGTTTTTAATTTTTCCGCTACTTCTTTTAACAGTGCAATTTGATCGTTCATTAAACGATACGCAGCTTTTCCTGTGACCGCTTCAATACGGCGTGTACCTGCCCCAATGCCTGATTCAGAAACGATTTTAAACAAGCCGATTTCCGCCGTATTTGTGACATGGCAACCACCGCAAAGCTCTAGGCTATAGTCGCCTACTTGCACAACGCGCACGATGTCGCCATATTTTTCGCCAAATAGCGCCATCGCTCCCATCGCTTTTGCTTCATCAAGAGGTTTATAGTCGATCACAACAGGGATGTTGCGCCAAATTTGCTCGTTCACAATCGCTTCAATTTGCTCAAGCTCTTCTTGCTTCACTTGACCGAAATGCGTAAAGTCAAAACGTAAACGGTCAGGCGCAACAAGCGAACCGGCTTGATTGACATGTACGCCAAGCACATCTTTTAACGCTTGATGCAACAAATGTGTCGCTGTATGGTTTTTCACGATATTAATGCGCGCTGCTTCATCGACATGCGCAATGTATGTGCCATTTGTTTGAATGACCCCATGTTCGACAACGATATGGTGTAAATGTTGACCGTTCGGTGCTTTTTGGACATCTTTGACGTACGCTTTTCCTGTTTCTCCTTCGATCCAGCCACGATCCGCAATTTGTCCACCACTTTCTGCATAAAACGGCGTTTCACGTAAAATTATTTGCGCTTCTTGCCCTTCGCTCACTTCGTTCACAAGTTGACCGTCTTTTACGATCACTTCGACAACAGACGAAACAGAAAGTTGATCGTAGCCGACAAACGTGCTTTCTACTTTAATGTCGCCTAATACGCCACCTTGTACTTGCATCGAATCGACATCTTGACGTGCAGCACGCGCTCGTTCACGTTGGCGCTCCATTTCACGCTCAAAACCATCATGGTCGACTTTCATTCCTTCTTCTTCCGCATACTCTTCCGTTAATTCAATAGGGAAGCCGTATGTATCGTACAAGCGGAATACATCCTCACCGCTGATTGTATCGCTACCACGTTGTTTTTCTTTTTCAATGACGCTTGCTAAAATCGCAAGTCCTTCGCTTAACGTTTCGTGGAAGCGCTCTTCTTCGTTTTTAATGACTTTTTGAATAAATTGTGCTTTTTCTTTCACTTCCGGATAATAGTCGACCATAATTTCGCCGACAACTGGAACGAGTTCATACATAAACGGACGTTGAATGTTTAATTGTTTCGCATAACGAACTGCACGGCGCAATAAGCGGCGCAACACATAACCGCGTCCTTCGTTTGATGGAAGGGCACCGTCTCCAATCGCAAACGTTACGGTACGAATATGATCCGCGATCACTTTAAATGCCACGTCTTTTTCGGCATTTGTACGATATGCTTCACCTGAAATTTGTTCTGTTGCGCGAATGATCGGCATAAATAAGTCGGTATCAAAGTTTGTTGGCACATCTTGTAAAATTGAGCACATTCGCTCTAATCCCATGCCTGTATCAATGTTTTTCTTCGGAAGCGGCGTGTACGTACCGTCAGGATTATGGTTAAATTGCGAAAAGACGAGGTTCCATACTTCTAAATAACGTTCGTTTTCTCCCCCCGGATATAATTCCGGATCGTTCGGGTCGTTACCAAATTGTTCCCCGCGGTCATAAAAAATTTCTGTATTTGGGCCACTTGGACCTTCCCCGATATCCCAGAAGTTTCCTTCTAGCCGAATAATGCGTTCTTCTGGCAACCCGATTTCGTTATGCCAAATGTCGAACGCTTCTTCATCTTCTGGATGGATCGTGACAGAAAGACGATTTGGATCAAAGCCGATCCATTTTTCGCTCGTTAAAAACTCCCATGCCCAATGAATCGCTTCTCGTTTAAAATAATCACCGATTGAGAAGTTCCCGAGCATTTCAAAAAACGTATGATGGCGCGCTGTTTTTCCGACATTTTCAATATCGTTTGTGCGAATCGATTTTTGCGCATTACAAATGCGTGGATTATCTGGAATGACACGACCATCAAAATATTTTTTTAATGTGGCTACACCGCTATTAATCCATAACAACGATGGATCGTCAATTGGAATGAGCGATGCGCTCGGCTCAACGGCGTGACCTTTTTCTTTGAAAAAGTCTAAAAACATTTGACGAACTTGAGCAGATGTTAGCTTTTTCACGTTTCCTTCCTCCCTCATAAAATATAAAAAACTCCCATCCCTGCTCAGGGACGAGAGCTTGCTCGCGGTACCACCCTGTTTATGGACAAACGTCCATCACCTCAACCGCCGTAACGTGGCTTCGTCGGCAGGATTTGCCTGCACTCAGGATTAGCGTTCTGTTACCCTTCATCTGGAATTTCTTTCAGCCGCGGAAATTCCTCTCTGTGCGCCAAAATGCGCTTTAAGATGGACTGTAACATACTCGATCCGTCATCGTTTTTGTATGTATTACTCTTGTGAAAATTATAGACAAGCCCCTTTTTTTTGTCAATTTGTTTTCAATGAACGAATATGCACAAATGTCGCCTTACCAATCGCAACGATCGGAACAGCAATAATTAAACCGATGATACCACCGATTTCCCCGCCAACAAATAGGGAAAACATAATGATTAGCGGATGTAAATGTAAGCTTTTCCCTACAATAAGTGGAGATAAAATGTTTCCTTCAATAAACTGCAATAAAAAGACGATGCCGACAGTAAGAAGTAATTTGTTTACCGATATGGTTGCGGCAATAATCGCTGCTGGAATGGCGCCGATAATTGGTCCGAAATACGGAATGACGTTTGTTATGCCAACGATAATGCCAAGCAAAAGAGGGTATTTCATATCAATAAGCCAAAACGAAAGCGCAGCAGCTGTTCCAATCAATAGGCAAACAAACAATTGTCCACGAATATACCCACCGAGTGTGCGATCGACATCGCGCAAAAATTGAACGCCTTTATTTCGCCATTTTTTCGGAGTCCATTCCCATGCCACTTTTTTGATAAGCTCCACATCTTTTAACATGTAAAATGCGATAAACGGAATAATAAAAAAGACGATGACTCGATTAATTAGCTGTTTCAATCCGATAATTGTTCCTGTAACCGCCCCGCTAATAAACGTTTCTGCTTCTGTAATCATCGCTTCAATTCGTTTATGAACATCGTAGGGCCATGTGGCTGTTTCTTCATGAATATAATTCGTCCATTGTTCATACGTGCGGACAAATATCGGTAAACTTTTATTTAAATCTTCAAGCTGGGCAATAAATAATGGTGTGCCTTTATAAACCGCAAAACCGATTCCACCAAAAAATAACGCATAAATGGAAAGAATAGCGAGCGCTCTCGGCATCCCACGTTGATGAACATACTCTACGACAGGATGCAATAAGTATGTAATGAACGCAGCCATAAGAAAAGGGGTTATAATTTTAATAAACATATGTAAAAATGGCAGCCATACGGATTTGAGTTTCACAACGAAGTAAATAAAAATTAAAACTAATAACATTTTCGTTAAGCGAACGAAAAAATGAAGATGTGGATGTTCCAAACTGACCCCTCCTTTACTTCTATAGTGTGGGGACAAATAGAAGATGTTATACAAAAAAAACGGCAACCTCAAATGAGATTGCCGTTTTTCGCTACATAAATGGACGTAACATTTGTTTGCCGACTTTTCGCATGTTGCGCATGTTCATGCCACCGTTTCGTTGCGCTAATTGGTACGCTGCCACTCCAGCACCGATCGCAATTAAAGAAGCAATTGTTCGATTCATCGTCATTCTCCTTTCATTACGAAAACAAAGTTCGTTCATGTTCGCTGAATAAATCGTCAAGCGAGCTAAGCGTTCCATCTTCTTCGACTTGATGCGTATAAATCATTCCTTTTTGAACGGTTAGCTCAATAAAGCAATTCCAGCAATAATACTGGTTGACGCCAATTTTCCCTAAATCTTTACTTTGACAGTTCGGACACTTTAACATAAAAGGCACGCTCCTTTTCATTTTTTCTTCTATCTTTGTCATTTTTTTACGTAAACATACATCATTGAAAAAGAAGCGTGCCGATATGTGTGTCCATTGTTATGTTACGTCATTTTCCATAAAGTCATACGGGGTAACACCTTCCATCCCGATGTTTGCATCTTCCATCGGGAGCAGTTGTTGCTTAGGTGAAATGGCAGCTATTAATTTTTCATATAACGTCGTTTGTCTCGTTCCGTCATCTGTTCGCACAACCCCGAGTTGGAACGCTTCTTCTTCACCGCATAAAATTAAATATTGCTTACTGCGCGTAATGGCTGTGTATAATAAATTGCGTCGCAGCATGCGATAATAACTTTTCACAACAGGCAAAATGACGATCGGGAATTCACTTCCTTGCGATTTATGAATCGAACAACAATATGCGTGCGTAATGTGATGCAATTCTTGTTTCGGATACGTCACTTCATTTCCATCAAACGAAACGACAACGAGATCTTGTTTTTCGACATTTTCATTCGCATAAAAAATAGCAACGATCTCACCGATGTCTCCATTAAATACGTTTTCATCCGGCTGATTGACAAGTTGCAACACTTTATCCCCTACACGGTAAACGACATCACCAAAAGTAAGCTCTCGCTTGTTGTCATGTTTTGGGTTGAATAATTGTTGTAACGTCTCATTGAGTCGATTAATTCCCGCATGACCGCGATACATCGGTGCGAGCACTTGAACGTCTTTCGCCCGATATCCTTTTTGTTTCGCGTTTTCAGCTACTTTTTTTACAACGTCAACGACTTGTGCACTCGTGCAACGAATAAACGAGCGATCTTTTTGTGGAATCGTCAAATCATGAGGAATGTTTCCATCTTTAATCGCATGAGCAAGCGAAATGATCGACGAACCTTCCGCCTGACGATAAATGTCTGTTAGTCGAACGGTCGGAATGACGTTTGCACGAAGTAAGTCTTTTAATACTTGTCCTGGTCCGACCGACGGTAGTTGATCCTCATCGCCCACGAAAATGACTTGCATCGATGATGGAACAGACTTTAACAACTGATTTGCTAGCCACGTATCGACCATAGACATTTCGTCAACAATTAACAACTTTCCGTCAATCGGTTCGTCTTCCCCGCGTTGAAACCCGTCACCACTCCAGCCGAGCAAACGATGAATCGTCATCGCCGGCAAACTTGTCGATTCCGTCATGCGCTTCGCCGCTCGTCCGGTTGGAGCCGCAAGTAAAATGGGAAACGGCTCGTCTGCATCATAGGTCGCAGGATCAAGCGATAATCCATGTAATTTGGCGAATAAATGAACGATGCCGTTAATGACCGTTGTTTTCCCTGTGCCTGGTCCGCCCGTTAAAATGAACAACGGGGAACAAAGCGCTTGTTGAATCGCCTCTTTTTGTTTTTGCGAATATTGGATATTTGCTTCTTCTTCCCATTCACCAAGCGCAAGCAAAAATTCCGCTTCGGAAAATGTCGACATATCACATTGTTCGAGTAGTCGCCTAACGTTTGACGCAATGCCTTTTTCCGCAAAATATAACGAAGGGATATAAAAACGATCTTCTTCAACGATTAACTTCCCTTCTTCAGATAAATGAACCATTTCACGAGAAATGCAAGAGACATCAACAAGTTCTTGACGTTTTGCTTCTAACAGCTGTTTTACTTCTGTAAGCAGTTGTTCATACGTCATATACACATGTCCTTCTTGCATGCAATGTTGTTCAATGACATATAAACAACCTGCGCGAATGCGATCAGGATGATTCCCAGAAATGCCGAGTTGCAAGCCGAGATCGTCTGCACGGCCGAATCCGATCCCTTCAACATCTTCCACAAGTTGATACGGATTTGTGCGAATGATTTGTAACGTTTCATCTTTGTACACTTGGTAAATCTTCATCGATAATTGCGGTCCGAAGCCAAATTGCGATAAAGCGATCATGATTTGTTCTAATCCTTCATGTTCGCGCAACGTTTCATACAGTTGCTTCGCTTTTGCTTTTGTCAGTTTCGGTACGTTCGCGAGCACATCGGGGTCTTCTAATATTTTAGAAATGGCTCTCTCGCCTAAAGTTTCTACGATGGCGGTTGCTGTTTTTTTGCCGATTCCTTTAAACATGCCTCCCGCTAAATATTGAATGACTCCTTCTTTCGTCTCAGGAAACTCTTTTCGAAAATGATCGGCAACATATTGTTTCCCAAAGCGCGGATGTTCTTTAAATGAGCCGAAAAACGTATATGTATCATGCTCGCCGAGCAAAGGGAAATAGCCTGTCACAACAACATCTTTTTCTATATGCGCTTCATTTGTTTCTTCCACACGCACACGAATGACCGAATATAAATTGTCTTCGTTATGAAAAATTGTACCGACATGGACGCCTTTAATAAATGATCGTCCGTCTAAGTCTAACTGTTGTTGCAACGCCATCCCCCCCTTTTTTTACTGTAATGCTTGCTCCATTAGCTTTTTCCCATGACCTGCTAACAAATGATCCGGCTGAATGATAAGCGCCTTTTCAAACATCGCATGTGCAGTTTTCGGATCGTCTTTGTATGCATAGGCCACACCTAAATTGTAGTACGCATCCGCATGTTGATCGTTTAAATGAATCGTCCGTTTAAAATACGTCATCGCCTCATCGACAAACTGCAATTGAGCTAAGCAAAGTCCAAGCTGAAACGTCGCTTCCACATCGCGCTTGTTTAATTCTACTGCCCGCTGAAAATACGGCATCGCTAAACGAGGCTGCTCTAAATACATGAGCGACATGCCAAGCATAAAAAACACATCGCCGTCCGTTAATCCAGCTTGAATCGCCCGTTCAAATTGTTGTTTTGCAAGTTCGAACTGTTGGCGATTGTAATAAATCGATCCGAGTCCGTAATATGCGGTTGCGGCTTTTTCATCAAGTTCAATCGCTTTGTGAAAAAAACGTATCGCCTTTTCTTCTTCCCCGACCGCTGCTAATACGTTCCCGAAATTAATGTAGCCAACAGGGTCATTCGGTCGTTGTTCAATTGCTTCATGAAAGCATTTGACCGCTTCTTCATATTTTCCTTGCTGCATATATTGAATGCCTTGCGCATTGTAATCCATTGCTATCACCTCATATCAATATTATAACAAAAAAGCCTTCAACTCGTCTGTTGAGTTGAAGGTTAACCAACGTATGTGAGTTTTTCTCCATCGCGAAAGACTTGATCGATCGTTCCGCCACCTAGACATTGTTCACCGTTGTAGAACACGACCGCTTGACCTGGAGTTACTGCGCGCACCCGTTGACTGAATGACACACGCGCGACCGTCCCATCGATCATTTCTACTGTTACCGGCACATCTGGTTGGCGATAACGGAATTTCGCTGTACATGAAATCGGTTCACTTGGCTTTCGGTCGCTGACCCAATTCACATTCGTTGCAATAATTGCATCAGAATAAAGTAATTCATTATCAAATCCTTGCGCCACATATAAAATGTTTTCTTTTACGTTTTTCCCGACGACAAACCAAGGCTCTCCGCTACCACCGATACCAAGTCCGTGTCGCTGTCCGATCGTATAATACATTAACCCATCGTGCGTGCCTTTCACTTGTCCATCGAGCGTTTGCATCTCGCCCGGTTGCGCAGGTAAATAATTGCTTAAAAACTGCTTGAAATTGCGCTCGCCGATGAAACAAATGCCTGTGCTATCTTTTTTTCCTGCTGTCGCAAGCCCTGTTTCTTTTGCAATTTCGCGCACTTGCGATTTTTGCAATTCCCCGATCGGAAACAGCACTTTCGACAATTGCGCTTGTCCGAGTTGATTTAAAAAGTACGTTTGATCTTTGTTTGCATCTAATCCGCGCAACAATTGATATTCACCATCGCGATAGGCAACGCGCGCATAATGACCTGTTGCTAAATAGTCAGCACCAAGCGCCATCGCATGTTCTAAAAACGCTTTAAATTTAATTTCTTTATTGCACATCACATCTGGATTTGGCGTGCGCCCTGCTTTATATTCATCTAAAAAATACGTAAATACTTTTTCCCAATATTGCTTTTCAAAATTAACTGCATAATACGGGATACCCATTTGATTGCAAACACGCACAACATCTTCATAATCTTCCGTTGCCGTACATACCCCGTTTTCATCGGTATCGTCCCAGTTTTTCATAAAAATGCCGATGACATCATATCCTTGTTGTTTTAACAATAATGCCGCGACCGATGAGTCAACTCCACCGGACATGCCTACGACTACTCTTGCCATCGTTTTCCCTCCTTTCACGCTTTTGTTAGTCGCTTCACAATTTTTGCAATATCATATGCGGCACGTTTCACTTGTTCAATCGTATTGCCATACCCAAAGCTAAAACGAACAGAAGAACGAATACGCTCCGAGTCATTTCCGTACATCGCCACTAACACATGGGACGGATCAATGGAGCCAGCCGTACATGCTGATCCGCTTGATGCAGCAATACCTGCTAAATCTAAATTGACAAGCAATGCTTCTACATTTGTTCCAAAAAACGCCACATTCAATACATGCGGCAAGCGATTTGTTTCATGACCGTTTACCGCGTAATGAATGCCTTCCCGTTCAAATGTCGCAAGCATAGTACGTTGAAATTGCTCATACAATGCTCTTTTTTCAGGCATCATTTGTTGCGCAAGTTCAGCTGCTTTTTGCAATCCGACAATACCGGGTACGTTTTCTGTTCCCGCACGCCGTTTTCGTTCTTGTTCTCCTCCGTATATGTGCGGAGCAAGACGAACGCCTTCGCGTGCATATAAAAAGCCGACTCCCTTTGGTCCGTTAATTTTATGGCTAGATACGGAAAGTAAATCAATACCCAGTTCATGCACATCAATCGAAACGAGGCCATATGCTTGCACCGCATCTGTATGGAAATAAGCATCATGGTCACGAAGCAATTGACCGATGTCATGAATCGGTTGCAACACGCCGGTTTCATTGTTGCCAAACATCACAGATACGATAATCGTATCATCACGCAAAGCGCTTTTTAGCTGTTCAACCGAAATAATCCCATGTTCATCAACAGGTAAATACGTCACATCAAATCCTTGTTTTTGTAAATATTTGCACGTGTTTAATACAGCGTGATGTTCGACGGACGTTGTAATCATATGACGACCTTTTTCGCGATTCGCCATCGCTACGCCCACCAACGCTAAATTATCCGCTTCTGTTCCTCCGCTTGTAAAAATAATTTCGTTTGCTTTTGCCCCAATTGTTTTCGCGATTGTCTCCCTCGCTTCATCAAGCGCGCGTCGACTTTCACGGCCGAACGAATGAATGCTTGATGGATTCCCAAAATATATCGTCATATACGGAATCATTGCCTCTATGACTTGCGGATGAACAGGGGACGTTGCTGCGTGATCGAAATAAATGCGCTCCAAATACATTCTCCTTTCTTAAATGTAAAACATATATGCGTCACCATGGTCGTCCGTATGGCTTGCTAAGTCTTCAAGCGTCGTGCTATCTAACACTTCTTTTACCGCATCGCGAATGCGCATCCATAATTCACGCTTCGCCGGTTCTTCATCTTCTAGTTCTTCAACGACTTGCAACGGCCCTTCTAATACACGAATGACATCACCTGCTGTAATTTTCGACGGTTCATTTGCTAAAATGTAGCCTCCATACGCGCCGCGAATACTTTTTACTAAACCAGCATTTCGCAATGGGGAAATGAGTTGTTCTAAATAATGTTCCGATAAATTGTTCATTTGAGCAATCGACTTTAATGAAATTGGTCCCTCTCCATACCGTTTAGCCAATTCGATCATAATCGTTAAACCGTATCGACCTTTTGTAGATATTTTCAAACGAATCATCCCCTCATCAACTGTCAAAAGAAACACAAGCCATTATAACATAAAAATGCGAAACAAAGGAACGTTACTGTTTTTTTCGCTCGTTTAGTCGCTCATACACATGGGCGAGTTGTTTTTCTTCTCCGTTTTGTTTCGGTTCATAATACTGCACCCTGATTAAATCATCAGGCAAGTATTGTTGTGCCACCCAACTATACGGATAATCGTGTGGATATTTATACCCTATTCCGCGTCCAAGATGTTTCGCTCCCGCATAGTGAGCGTCTTGCAGATGAAGCGGAATCGACTGTCCTTTTCCGTTTCGCACATCCATAAGTGCTTGATCAATTGCCTTATATGCGCTATTTGATTTCGGTGATAAACACATGTCAATCGTCACGACCGAAAGCGGAATGCGCGCTTCTGGCATACCGAGACGTTCAGCTGCTTCGATTGCACTCATCACTTTCACTCCGATCAGTGGATTCGCTAATCCAATATCTTCATAAGCGATGACTGCAAGACGACGACAAACAGCGGTAAGGTCTCCACCTTCAAGCAGTCGTGCCAAATAATGAAGCGCAGCATCAACATCGCTACCACGAATGCTTTTTTGAAAAGCGGAGAGTAAAGAATAGTACGTATCTCCTTGTTTATCATACGTCAATGCCTTTTTTTCTACACAAAACAAAACGGTACGAAGATCCACAACAGCGCGTTGACCATCTTGCTTCGTTGCATATACCGCTTCCTCCAACAAAGTTAACGCCGTGCGCGCATCGCCGTTTGCTCCTTCAGCAATCATCGAAAGCGCCTCATCGCTAATTTCAATATGCCAATGACCAAATCCTCGTTCGCGATCAACTAAAGCGCGTCGTAACAACTCCATCGTCTTCTCTTTTGTCAATGGTTGCAACTGTTTAATTTGTCCTAAACGACTTCGAACAGCTGGATTAATCGAATGAAACGGATTTTCCGTCGTCGCCCCAATAAGCGTAATAAGACCGTTTTCGACATGTGGCAATAAATAATCTTGCTGCGCTTTCGTAAAACGATGAATTTCATCAATAAATAAAATGACGTTGCCTTCCAAGCGAGCATCTGCCACAATTTGTTCGATTTCTTTTTTTCCCGCCGTTGTCGCATTTAGCATATAAAACGGTCGTTGCATCGTTCCAGCAATCGCATAAGCGAGCGATGTTTTGCCGACGCCAGGCGGTCCGTAAAGCAACAGCGATGGCACATAGCCGTTTTTAATCATTCGATATAATGCTGTATGTGAACCAATGACATCGTCTTGTCCGATGACTTCATCGATCGTGCGTGGACGCATACGATAAGCAAGCGGCTCTTGAGTAAACAACATCATTTTCTCACCTCACAATGCTAGCGCTGCACGTAAGGCAGGAACAAACTGGCGCATGTTACTTTGTTGTAAATATAAAAGAAACGCTTCAATAATCGCTTTTCGCGGTTCATCTCGCTCCATTTCCTCTTTCAATTGTTTCAGCAACTCCATCATATGATGATCGTTCGCTTCTTCGATCATCTCCTCAATGAGCACAAGTGCACGTGTTTTTTCCGCTTGGGCATCGTGACTAAGGAGCGGCATGTCGTGCTGTAAACTGTCGACAAGGGCGTCAATCCGCTCCATTAAAAAAGGAGCTAATCTGTGAAAAGGAAGCGATTGTTTTTCAAACAAAGCGAAAAATAAATATTCCTTTAACATGCCATTTAACATAATGGCACAATCAAGCACATACGGACGAATACGTTCCCCGTATACATCTATGAGTGATTGAACGTACCAGTCAAATAAATGGGAACGAATACGTAAAACAAGTGCATGAACATCTTCACTTACTTTTTGTGCATGATCGCCCATATGCATTTGCACAATTTCTTTATGTCGTTCAAACGCTTCAATTTGCAAAGAAAGTTGTTTTAAAAATTTTTCACGCGCCGTCAACGAACGATCTGAAGCGACATGCGCAAATTGTTGAAACAACTGATCGTAATGATATTGAAAAATGGATAAAACAATTTCTTCTTTTGATTTAAAGTAGTTGTATAGCGAGCCTTTTGCTAACTGACTATGTTCGGCGATTTCTTGCATTGATGTTGCATGATACCCTTTTTCCGCAAATAATTTCATCGCCACTTCAATAATTTGCTCTTTTCTGCTCACTCGGCCTCATCCTTATTGTTCATTTCTCGTTTTATTATAACACAACAGGCTGACCAGTTTTCAGTCAGCCTGTCACCAATTATGCTTGTCGTTCTTTTTTCGCTTGACGGAAGAAAAATAGTTCATACACAACAGGAACGAGAATTAACGTCAACAATGTTGACGATGTCAATCCGCCGATGACCGTAATCGCTAATCCTTTAGAAATGAGCGTCCCTGATGATTTCGTAAGCGCAAGCGGAATGAGTGCAGCAACCGTCGCAAAAGCTGTCATTAAAATTGGGCGTAGCCGCGTTTTTCCTGCTTCAATAAGCGCGTGACGAATCGTCATTCCTTTTTGCTCACGATTTTGGCCGATGCGGTCAACGAGAACGATCGCATTCGTTGTGACAATTCCAATGAGCATTAATAAACCGATCATAACGCTGACGGACATCGGTTCATTCGCAATAAATAAACCGAGCAAAGAACCAATTGGGACGAATATGAGCGACGATAAAATGATGAACGGAATACGCGCTTTTCCGAACGTAATAAGCATCGTAATATACACAAGCCCAATGGCTACAACCATCGCTAAACCGAGCTGTTGGAACGTTTCTACCGTTTCATCGCTTCCACCGCCGCCTTCAAGTGAGACGTCTTTTGGTAACTGTACGTCTTGTTTCACGCCATTGATGACGTCTTGTGTGACTTTTTGAATGTTATCGCCTACGATTTGGGCAGAAACGCGAGCAAACACTTTTCCATCTAGTTTTTGAATCGATGTAAATGTATCGACTTCTTTGACATCTGCCAATTGTTTTACTGGCACTGGACCAAACTTTGTGAAAATAAGCGTGTTTTCTAACTCCTCTATCGATGCTATTTGTTTATCATATGACAATTGTACCGTCCGTTCTTCATCGTCTAACGTCAACGTACCGACTTGCACCGGACGAGTTTGATCGGCGATTGTACCGAGAATTTGGAATCCTGATACGCCATATTCCATTGCTTTGTTCGTATCAATGTTAACGACGACTTGCTTTTGTTTATCTGTAAAGTTGTTTGTGACATATTTTAAATCGTAACGCTTTTTCAAATAAAGCTCTACATCTTTCGCTGCTTGTTGTAACGCTGTTAAGTTTGTCGAGTATAAGTCAATGTTCACGTTATTGTTAGACGGCGGTCCGCCTGTTTGCAATTCTTGGACGCCGACTTTTGCACCTTTTACTTCTGTTTGGGCGATCGTTTCCATTTCTTTTTCTAACTTTTTAATAAATGCGCTCACGTTTGTGTCTTCTTTCAACGTAATAAAATAGTTAGCCTGGTTTTTCCGTTTTAATCCGCTTCGGAAGTCGCGCGTACCAATTCCTGCAGTAACTTCTTCAATCTCCTTCATCGAAGCAAACATATTTTCGATTTTCAACGATACATCGTTCGTTTTTTCTAATGGCGTAGACGATGGAAGTTCGACGGCAGCGATTAATGATTTTTGTTCTTCGTTTGGAATAAATGTAAAGCCTAATTTCGGTACAATGGCGAATGAACTTCCGAGCAATAAAACGGACAAAAACAAGACAGTTTTTTTATGATTCAACGCCCATTCGATCGTTTTCCCGTAAACTCGCTGCAATGCCCCTTCTTTTTCTTCTAGCGGCACCTTTTTAAACGAGAATTTTGCTAAAATCGGAACGATCGTAATGGCAACAACGAGCGACATTAAAAGTGAAAATACGATCGTTAACGCAAATGGTAGGAAAAACTCACCTGTTACGCCGCCAACAAGACCGAGCGGTAAAAAGACAACGACTGTTGTAATGGTCGAAGAAGTGATTGCCTTTAAAATTTCTTTTGTTGAATCTTCGACAAGTTCATCTGTCATCCCCGTTTTCGATTTGCGCACGCGTCGGAAAATGTTTTCGATGACAACGATGCTATCGTCAACTACGCGCCCGACCGCAACAGCCATTCCACCTAGCGTCATAATGTTTAAAGAAATATCCATTCGTTGCAGGAAAATCGATGCAACTAATAAAGATAGAGGAATAGAAATAATTGCGATAATTGTTGCACGAACGTTGCGTAAAAAGATAAGCACTGCAATGGATGCAAACAATGCTCCGAGCAATCCTTCACGCACGAGCGTTTCAACTGACTTTTTAATTCCCTCTGCTGAATCAAATCCGATTGCATAATCGATTTTGTCTTTATATTTGTCAAGCACGTTTAGCACTTTTTCTGCCACTTCAACCGTATTGGCATCTTGCTTTTTTGTAATGGCCATCGACAGTGCAGCGTTTAAATTGTAGCGCGTGATTTCTCCTTGTTCTGTGACAGGTTCAATCGTCGCGACATCTTTTAATGTAATCGTTGTCGGTGCTTCTTGCCCGCTTGCCGGCGCACCTGGTGATGCATTCATGATCGGAGAAGATAATGGTAAATTTTCAAGCTGTTTTATCGTTTCAATTTTTTGTTGAACGCGAATCGGAATTTGTACCGTTTCTGTTTGAACGTTTCCAGCTGGGAATGCTAAAAACTTTTCGTTAATTTGTTCTTTAATTTGCGTTAAGCTTAAGCCGTATTGCAACGCTTTTTGTTTGTCTACTGTAATTTGAATTAATTTTTCTTCCATTCCACCGACGGAAATGGAGTTAATTCCGTTAATTTTTTTAAGTTCTGGAATAATTGTCTCATCTAAAAGCTGCTGTGCATTCGTATCTCCTTTAGCAAATACAGAAATGTTATAAATCGGGAACGTACCAAACGAGAAACGATTCACTTTCGTCTGCACATTTTCTGGTAAATTTGCTTCTTTCATTAGCGATTCAACTTGTCGTTCAACTTCTTCCATATCTGTGTTAAATGGAAATTCTAAATTTACGATGGCGATACTTTCAAATGACGAACTTTGAATCTTCTTTACTCCTTCAATTGCTTTAAATTTTTCTTCTAACTTCGCCGTCACTTGCTCGCTCATATCTTCCGGTGAAGCACCCGGATAAATGACTTCCACAGACAATTGTGGAAACTCAATATTTGGAAGCAAATCCACTTTTAAAGAAGAAAATGAATATAGCCCGCCTAATATGAGTAGAAATGAAATAATAAATACGGCGACCGCATTTTTTAAACTAAACCTCGTTAAAAAGTTCATCCCGCTCTTCCTTTCTTTCTCAAAATATGACCGAATGGTCGTTTTGTTACGACCACATAGTCACATCTTCACTATAATTCAAATTCTTTTCCTTTGCAACTAATAATGTGCGATAAAGAAAGCGCAAAGGGGCTCCCTTTGCGCTTATTGTTGATCAACACGTTGAATCGGAATGTCTTTTAATAATTGTTGCACGACATGGGCCGCCATAATGAGACCAGCGACAGATGGAACGAACGCATTCGATGACGGCGGCATTTTCGCCTTGCGAATCGTTGCTTCATCGTTTCCTACTTCTTTGCGAACATCTTCGCGAATAACGATTGGGCTTTCATCTGAGAAAACAACGGTAATACCTTTTCTAATTCCTTCTTTTCGCAATCTTGTGCGAATGACTTTTGCAATCGGATCCGTATGCGTTTTTGAAATATCAGCGATGCGAAAGCGAGTTGGATCCATTTTATTTGCTGCTCCCATGCTTGAAATGATTGGAATATTGCGTTCTAAACATTGTTTCATTAAATGAATTTTATACGAAATTGTATCCGATGCATCAATGACATAGTCAATGTCATACGAAAAAATTTGCTCATACGTTTCTTCCGTGTAAAACATTTTTAACGCAATGACTTCACATGCTGGATTAATATCAGCAATGCGCTCTTTCATCACTTCCACTTTCGGACGTCCAACAGTTGACAATAAGGCATGAATTTGCCGATTGACATTTGTAATGTCAATATCGTCTTTATCGATTAAAATGAGGCGCCCGACGCCTGAACGAGCTAGCGCTTCTACTGCAAACGATCCGACACCGCCAATGCCGAGAATCGCCACCGTACTTTCGCTTAATCGTTTCAACCCTTCTTTCCCGATTGCTAATTCGTTACGAGAAAATTGATGTAACATGTTGTTCCTCCCATATGTAAGTATTTCAATCGGATATACATGCATTATGGCACAAAAAAAGCCTTAACGTAAAGCATGTTCTTTACGTCAAGGCTTTATTCGTTTTTGTTGCTTAGTCCCAATCGTGCCGTCGCTGATGGCCTTTGTTTTGAACCCGCTCTCTCACAGGTGGGTGCCCTGTTTCAAGCTTATGTACGTCCTCGGTATGTAAATGAGGCATGCACGCTACTTGAAAACCCGAGCTCCCGTATCACACATTGTTCGGTCAAAACAATAGGTGATACGACAAACACATCAGGACTTGCTGTTACTTGTATGTTAGCATACTTCGCATACATTTGCAACGTTACAAATTTAGTCTACTTTTTGAACGTCCTTTACTAACAAATGCAATTCGTCTAATTGTGCCTCGCTTACTGCACTCGGCGCTTCCGTTAGCAAGCAGCTTGCGCTCGCTGTTTTCGGGAAGGCAATCGTATCGCGCAAATTCGAACGACCCGCAAGCAACATGACAAGACGGTCTAATCCGAGAGCAATTCCACCGTGCGGAGGTGTACCGTATTCAAACGCTTCAAGTAAGAAACCGAACTGTTCGCGCGCTTGTTCTTCAGTAAAACCGAGCGTTTTAAACATTTTTTCTTGTATATTGCGCTCGAAAATACGGAGCGATCCCCCACCTAACTCATACCCGTTTAACACAAGATCATACGCTTGCGCACGGACGCTTGCTGGATCTGTTTCAAATTTTGGCACATCTTCACGAACAGGCATTGTAAACGGATGATGTGCTGCATAATAGCGACCTTCTTCTTCATCGTACTCAAAAAGTGGCCAGTCTGTAATCCATAAGAAATGGAATACTGATTCGTCAATCAACTTCAAATCTTTTCCTAATTTTAAGCGCAACGCACCGAGCGCATCTGCCACGACTGATTTTTTATCAGCAACAAATAATAGCAAATCGCCTGTTTCTGTCTCAAGCGTTTGCATCATTTGCTTTTGCTCATCTTCATTAAAAAACTTAGCAATTGGACCTTTCAGACCGTCTACTTCAACTTTCAACCAAGCTAATCCTTTTGCTCCGTAACGGGCGACATATTCCGTCAACGCATCAATATCTTTGCGGGAATATTTGTCGGCTGCCCCTTTGACGTTGATCGCCTTCACTTGTCCACCGTTTTGTACTGCGCTGGCGAACACTTTAAAGCCACATTCTCTCACTTGCTCAGATAAATCGACAAGCTCAAGTCCAAAGCGAGTATCTGGCTTGTCCGAGCCGAAGCGAGCGATCGCTTCATCATATGACATGCGCGGGAATGGAATAGGAATGTCAATCCCTTTTGCGACTTTCATGACGCGCGCCATCATGCGCTCGACCATTGCTAAAATATCGTCTTGACTCATAAATGATGTTTCAATATCGACTTGTGTAAATTCGGGCTGACGGTCAGCACGTAAATCTTCATCTCGGAAACAACGAGCAATTTGATAATACCGTTCGAAGCCAGCGACCATTAATAATTGTTTAAAAATTTGTGGCGACTGTGGCAACGCATAAAACTCGCCTGGGTGCACTCGGCTTGGCACTAAGTAATCGCGCGCCCCTTCTGGCGTACTTTTCGTTAAAATTGGCGTTTCTACTTCTAAAAAACCTTCCTCATCTAAAAAGTCGCGAATCGCTTTCGTCACTTGATGGCGCATTTGAAACGTTTGGAACATCACAGGGCGACGTAAATCTAAATAACGATATTTTAAGCGAACATCTTCTGATACGTCCGTTTTATCTGAAATCGGAAACGGCGGTGTTTTCGCTTCACTTAAAATCGTCACATGTATCGCATGTACTTCAACTGTTCCAGTCGGTAAATTTCGGTTCACTTGCCCTTCTTCACGTTGAACGACTGTGCCTTCTACGTCTAACACGTATTCGCTACGAATCGTTTCCGCTACTTGCAACGCCTCTTTCGATACATCTGGACTAAATACAATTTGAACGATGCCTGTGCGGTCGCGCAAATCAATGAAAATAAGCCCTCCTAGATCGCGACGCTTTTGCACCCATCCTTTTAAGCGCACCGTTTGACCAATCGCTGTATCTGTTACTTCTCCACAATAATGCGTCCTTCCGAACATACTTTCCCCTCCTATTGCAATGCGTTTTTCATATGTGAAACAAACATGTCAAGAGGTACTTCTTGCTGTTCCCCTGTTGCCATATGTTTGACGTTAATGACACCTTTTTGCAGTTCATCTTCTCCTAAAATAGCAACGTATGTCGCATGTAAACGGTCAGCTGCTTTAAGTTGAGCCTTCACTTTACGGTCTTGATAGTCTTTTTCTGCCGAAACACCTTCTTGACGAAGGGCAGCGACGAGAGCAACCGCTTCTTCTTTTGCTTGTTCTCCTAATGCCACAACATAACAGTCAATTCCTTCTGAAATCGGTAACGAAATACTCTCAGCCTCTAATGCAGCAAGCAAGCGTTCAATGCTTAGGGCAAATCCGATACCAGGCGTTTCAGGTCCGCCAATTTCTTGAACAAGACCGTTATAACGTCCACCGCCGCATAATGTCGTAATGGCGCCAAATCCTTCTGCCTCGCTCATGATTTCAAACGCCGTATGATTGTAATAATCTAAACCTCGCACAAGCCGCGAATCGACTTCAAATGCGATGCCAAGCTTTTGTAAATACATTTGCACTTTTTCAAAATATGTGCGCGACTGTTCATTTAAGTAATCAAGAATCGATGGAGCCGTGCGCATGAACTCATGATCACGATCTTTTTTACAGTCTAAAATACGCATCGGATTTTTATGTAACCGCGCTTGGCAATCGTCACAAAACTCATGAATGCGAGGTTGAAAATGGTCAATGAGCGCTTGACGGTGCGCTTTTCTACTTTCGCTATCGCCTAAACTATTGATAACAAGCTTCAGTTTTTTTAGTCCGAGCGAGCGATATATATCCATTGCTAAAGCAATGACTTCAGCGTCAATCGCTGGATCGTTACTTCCGAGCGCTTCGACACCAAATTGGACGAATTGACGAAAACGACCTGCTTGCGGACGTTCGTAACGAAACATCGGCCCCATATAATACAGTTTCACCGGTTGATTCGGATATCCGTACATTTTATTTTCAACAAATGAACGGACGACTGCTGCTGTTCCTTCTGGACGAAGCGTTAAACTCCGACCGCCACGATCTTCAAACGTGTACATTTCTTTTTGAACGATATCCGTTGTATCGCCGACACCGCGTAAAAATAGTTCCGTATGTTCAAAAATTGGCGTGCGAATTTCTTGATAATTGTAACGGCGACAAAGTTCGCGCGCAATTTGTTCAATATATTGCCATTTTGCTGCTTGTTCTGGCAAAATGTCTTGCGTCCCGCGCGGAATTTGAAATGACATATGTTTCCCTCCTTTAGTTTTTATGCAAACAAAAATCTCCCACCCCTAATAAATTAGGGACGAGAGACGAATTCCCGTGGTGCCACCCTAGTTGAAGCGCATGCTTCCACTTTCATCCGATAACGCTCGGAAAGCGTTCTCTCCTACTAACGATGACGCGTTCAAAGAGAAACCTACGGAGTGTTCGTTCGTTAAGTCATCATGGAGAAATGCTTCCAGCCTGCGGCATTTCCTCTCTGGCCATGTGTACTCTTAACTACTTTTCTCCATCATCGGCGTGATGTTGAATTTTCTTTTATATTACGTACGAACAAATCATTTGTCAAGATGACCTTTATTTTGCGAAGTAACGAAGCAATCCTTGACAAATTGCTTCTGTCGCCGCTTGTTGATATGCTTGTGATACGACGAACATCTCCTCATTCGGATTGCTTAAATAGCCAAGCTCAAGCAACACAGAAGGACGGCTATTTTCGCGCAACACATGATAGTTTCCTACACGAACTCCACGTTGCTGAATGCCTGTTAAGCGACTGAGGGGATCAAAAAGCGCATCTGCAAGCGGCTGATCAATTCGTTTATAGTAATATACTGTTAAACCGCTCGCTGTGCGATTTAACGCGCTATCGTAATGAATGCTAATGAATGCATCTGCTTTATTGTTCGCAGCTATTTGTACTCGTTCACTTAACGATAAAAATCGATCATCTGACCGCGTTAAAATGACGTTAGCCCCCATTTGCTTCAGTTTTTCGCTTAACAACAGCACGGTTTGTAACGTTAACATTTTTTCAATTGTCCCATTGACACCCGTTGTACCGTAATCTTTTCCGCCGTGTCCTGCATCAATGACAATTGTTTTTCCTACTATTGTTTGATTTTCGGAAGGAGCGAATGGTTGGGCCACTTGAACGACCCATTCGGCTACATATCCAATCGTTTGAGCATCCACTTGAATGACATACCATTGTCCTTCTTTCCGAATGACTCCGAACTGATCACCGCGTTTTGCTTTCGAAATCACAGGCGATTGCGTAGAAGGGGCAGAACGAATATTTGTATTGTCGTATAACATTTGAACATATGTATCGTATGTCATTTGTTCACTATTTTGTTCAGCGTTTGCTACATACGCCCGATTTACCCATCCTTCTTTTCCTTCCCAACGTACGTATATCCAATCATTTTGTGCCATCGTCGCCGTTCCTTTCTCGCTGCGGTTGACATACCCGATGACCGCATATGTCGTTCCTGGTCCTTTACGAATACGTAAACCATCTACTTGACATACGACCGACTGTTGTATTTGTTTTTTTATTTCAATCGCTTCATTTTGTATTTGAACGTATTTGCCATGCACCCAACCTGTTCGATTTGAGGCGAGTCGGATTTGTAGCCATTCTCCTCGCTTTTGAACGACCGTATATTGCTTTCCTTTTGCTACTTTTTCTTGTACCGCAAACGTAAATCCTGGACCGGTACGGACATTGAGTTGATTAACAGCTATGCGCACATTTATCGTTGCTTCCGCCGTTTGTACGATCAGCAGCAAGCAACAAAAAACGAACAGTGACGTCATGAACGATTTTTTCATGTTGCCCCCCCCTACGTTGTCAATAATCGCTACTTTATTTCTTCACAACCAAAAAAAATCCTTCTTTGAATGAAAAGGTAGAAAAATTGGGAATAATACGAATGATATTTGACGCGAAAGGAGCTTAATGATGCGCCATAGTGAAAAAGGAGAATTTATTCATTCACAATCCCCGCTTATGCACGTTGATTTTCACTCATTTATTCAAAAAGAAAACGAGCTCACATCGTTTGAACTCGCTTCTGAATTTGGGCTTACTCTTCGTGATGTACAAAAACTAAAAAAACATTTAGCGCGAGGATAAGAAAAACCGAGCTCGTCCATATGCGAGCGCGGTTTTTATTTGCTTTCGACGATTAATGTCACCGGTCCGGCGTTTGTCAATTCTACATCCATCATCGCTCCAAATACACCTGTTTCTACGCGAATTCCTTTTTGGCGCAATTGCTCATTAAACAGCTCATAAATATGTTTTGCTTGTTCCGGTTTTGCGGCATCCATAAAATTTGGTCTTCGTCCTTTGCGGCAGTCTCCATACAACGTAAATTGTGAAATCGATAAAATCGATCCCCCTACATCTAAAAGGGAAAGGTTCATTTTTCCATGCTCATCTTCAAATATGCGCAAATGAGCAATTTTGTCTGCAACAAACGCCGCATCTTCCTTTGTATCATCATGAGTAATACCAACTAGCAGCACAAGCCCAAAATCAATTTCTCCGACCACTTCGCCAGCTACTGTGACTTTTGCATCTTTTGCGCGCTGAACGACAACTCTCATTCCGACAACCCTTTCTAGTTCATTATCCGTCTCACTGAATAAATATCTGGAATTTGTTTAATGCGTTCTACCACTTTTTGAAGATGGCTCACATTATGAATAAAAATGGTCATGTGAATCGTCGCCATTTTGTTGCGATGATCTGTTCTTCCAGATACAGCGGAAATATTCGTTTTCGTTTCATTTACGGCTTGCAGTACTTCATTAAGCAAGCCACGTCGATCATAGCCAGTAATTTCAATATCAACTGTATATTCTCGTTGACAATTTGCACTACTCTCCCATTGAACAGGAATGAGCCGCTCTTTTGCTTCTTCTGCGAGTACATTCGGGCAATCGGCACGATGAACCGAAACGCCACGTCCTTTTGTAATAAAACCGATAATTTCATCGCCTGGAACTGGATTACAGCAACGCGACAAACGTATAAGTAAATTATCCACACCTTCGACGCATACCCCAAAATCGCGCTTTTTCATCGGTGTGATCGTTTTTGCTTCTTGCAACATGTCAGACAAACGTTTCGCCTGTTCTTCTAAGTCGCGTTGTTTCCGCCACTTTTCTGTTAAACGATGCGCGACTTGGGCAGCTGTAATGCCGTTATAGCCAACAGCAGCATACATATCTTCTTCATTCGCAAAGTTAAATTTTTCTGCCACCCGCTTCATATTTTCAGCGGTGAGCACTTCTTTTACATCAAAGCCCATATTGCGAATTTCTTTTTCAACAAGTTCTTTCCCTTTTTCTACATTTTCTTCACGGCGTTGCTTTTTGAAAAATTGGCGAATTTTATTTTTCGCATGCGATGTTTGTGCAATTTTTAACCAATCTTGACTCGGACCGTATGAATGATTGGACGTTAAAATTTCAACAATATCTCCGGTTTGTAGCGGGTGATCGAGCGGAACCATTTTTCCATTTACTTTTGCCCCAATCGTTTTATTTCCGATTTCTGAGTGAATGCGATACGCAAAATCAATCGGCACCGAACCGGCTGGAAGCTCGATGACATCACCTTTTGGTGTAAAAACAAACACCATATCGGAAAATAAATCCATTTTTAATGTTTCGACAAACTCTTCCGCGTTGTTCGTTTCGTTTTGCCATTCTACAATTTCACGAAACCATGATAGTTTTTCTTCAAACGTATTCGGACGAATCGTTTTTCCTTCTTTATATGCCCAGTGGGCAGCAATTCCAAATTCTGCGATATGATGCATTTCGAACGTCCGAATTTGCACTTCAAGCGGCTCGCCTTTTGGACCGACAACAGTCGTATGAAGCGATTGATACATATTCGGCTTCGGCATGGCAATATAATCTTTAAAACGCCCAGGCATCGGCTTCCAACATGTATGGATAATGCCAAGTACCGCATAACAGTCTTTAATGCTTTCAACGATAATGCGTACAGCAAGCAAATCATAAATTTCGTTAAATTGTTTATTTTGCAAAACCATTTTGCGATAAATGCTATAAATATGCTTCGGACGTCCAGAAATTTCAGCTTGAATACCAACTTCATGTAACCGTGCACGCATTTCTTGAATGACTTCCTCTAAATATTGCTCACGTTCCGCCCGCTTTTTTTTCATTAAATTGACGATTCGATAATATTGTTGCGGGTTTAAATAACGAAGGGCTGTATCTTCAAGCTCCCATTTAATTTTTGAAATTCCAAGTCGATGCGCGAGTGGAGCGAAAATTTCAAGCGTTTCATTCGCAATGCGACGTTGCTTTTCAATCGGCAAATGTTTTAACGTGCGCATATTGTGCAAACGATCCGCCAACTTAATTAAAATCACCCGTATATCTTGCGCCATCGCTAAAAACATTTTGCGATGATTTTCTGCTTGTTGTTCTTCATGTGATTTATATTTAATTTTTCCTAGCTTCGTTACACCATCAACGAGCATCGCCACTTCTTTTCCAAATTCTCTTTCTAAATCGTCTTTCGTCACATGTGTATCTTCAACGACATCATGCAAAAATCCAGCTGCAATTGTCGCAGGATCCATTTCTAAGTCGACTAAAATACCTGCTACTTGAATCGGATGAATAATATACGGTTCCCCTGACTTCCGATATTGTTCACGATGTGCTTCTTTCGCAAACTTATATGCCCGCTCGATAAACTGTACGTCGTCTTCCGACAAATAACGGCTCGCCTTTTCAATGACTTGTTCTGCCGTTAATACTTGTTCATTTGCCATGCAATCACCTTTTTTATTTTAAACGTATTGACAATATTATCATGAAAATTTTTTCAAATGTAAAGAGCAACATGCGAAAAAGAGGAGCGTTGTGCCCCTCCTTCACTAAAATTGCATTAACGTTAAAATATCGTATCCTTTTAATTTTTCGCGACCTTCTAAATACGTTAATTCAATTAAAAATGCAATGCCTGCAACAACGCCACCGAGCTGTTCAACAAGCTTAATCGTTGCCTCGATCGTGCCACCGGTTGCTAATAAATCGTCAGTAATGAGAACACGTTGCCCTGGCTTAATCGCGTCTTTATGCATCGTTAATACGTCCTTGCCGTACTCTAACCCATATTCCACGCGAATGACTTCGCGAGGTAGTTTTCCTTCTTTCCGAACAGGAACAAACCCAACACCGAGCGCGTAAGCAACTGGACAACCGATAATAAAACCACGAGCTTCTGGTCCAACAACAACATCAATTTTCTTTTCACGCGCATAATTGACGATTTGATCTGTTGCGTATTTGTACACTTCCCCTTTATCCATAATCGTTGTAATATCTTTAAATTGAATACCTGGTTTTGGGAAATCAGGAACAATCGTGACGTATTGTTTTAAATCCATTGACTTTTTCCTCCTCATACAATGAATCAAACCAACGTTTTAGTTGGGCATAAGATGAATATAAAAACATATGTTCAAGCTCTGCTTGCGCTTGTTTCAGCCGGTAAGACGGTGATTCCATTAAATCCCGCTTTTGTACATCACGTGCTAAAGAAACGATCCCGTTTTCTACTGTAATGAAACCAAGCTCTCTAAACACTTGAATCATAAATAAAATCGTTTCTTTCGTCCATCCGCGCGAGCGAGCTAAATCGTCTGCGTAACGCCGCACATCAAACGGGCTACGCTTATGCAAAAAAGAATACAGCCACTTAAAATGTTCACGCGTTGGCAACACGCTGAAGAAGTGACTATCCCTTTGATAGAATAACGCATAAATGCGTTCAGGTAAACTACAACTTAATAAAACTTTGACGATTTGCTGTGACGGAGGTAAATCAAGGAAAACGACATATTTTCCACTCACATCGATCGTCGCTTCTTGTTCGCTTAGTACATATACAATTTCGTCGGCATATGCCGCCAATTGTAGCACATCTGCTGTATCGCGATGGAAAGCGATAAATAACCGTTTTTCTTTTGGAAGCGATGCCATGAACTTACTTGGATGGCGAATGTGGCGCATATCAAACAATTGCCACTCGTCCACAGCTACATCCTGAATCATTAACTGTGGCTTTCGAAAGTTATTCCATTCGTTAATGGCCAGCTCTCCTACGATCGAGAGACGAGCGTTCGGCGCAATTTCATCCCCAATATGTCCGAAGCCAAATCCGATCGCTTCTAACGTTTTTCCATCTTCCGTCAACAACAATTTTAAGTGGTTTTGATCCGTTCCGATTTTTCGTAACGTATCTAGTTGCACATGTTGGAAAAGGACACGCGGTTTCGGATTTCCCATTCCAAACGGTGCAAGCCGATTCATTTGTTCAATTAATTCCAATGACACATCACCAATCGAACAACGCAAATCGACATGCGTAACAGGAATAAAATGTTCTGCTGTCAGTTGTTGCTTCGCTGCTTCATTTAGGCGACGACGTAATTCATCTACATCATGAAAAGAGAGTGTCATACCCGCAGCCATCGGATGTCCACCGAAATGAGGTAAAATCTCGCGACAGTTTGATAAATTCGCAAATAAGTCAAATCCTTCAATACTTCGCGCTGATCCTTTTGCTATTCCTTTTTCTTGATCAATGCTTAACACAATCGTTGGACGATAAAACCTTTCGACTAAACGAGACGCCACAATGCCAATGACACCGACATTCCAGCCTTCTTTCGCTACAACTAACACGCGATCATCTCTATAATGCTGCTCGACAAGTTGAATCGCTTCTTCCGTTATCTCGTTGACGAGTTGCTGACGTTCGCGATTCATCGCATCAATTTGTTCAGCGAGCATGTCTGCTTCATTTCCATCTGTCGTCAACAACAGCTGCACAGCAGGATCAGCACAATCGAGACGACCAGCGGCATTAATGCGCGGACCAATCATAAACGCAATCGTATCTTCCGTCACAGCTGTATAGGATACGCCACATTGTTTACAAAGCGCTTGTAAACCGAGGCGTTTCGTTTGGCGAAATTGTTCAATCCCTAACCGAGCAAGTAAATGATTTTCGTCTTGAAGCGGAACGAGATCGGCAATCGTTCCAATCGCGACAACGTCCAGCCATTCATATGGCACGCGCCCGGTGAGCGCATGAGCAAGCTTAAATGCTACCCCGACACCTGCTAAATGTTTGAACGGATAGTTTGGACTTATTTTCGGATGAATCGTTGCGTATGCTTCCGGTAACACCGGACCAGGCTCGTGATGGTCTGTAATAATTAAATCGATACCGAGCTGTTTGGCTACGTCGGCTTCATGTAAAGCAGAAATACCTGTATCAACTGTAATAATTAACGATACCCCTTGTTCCTTCGCAAATTTGAATGCTTGTTCATTTGGCCCGTACCCCTCGGAAAAGCGATTCGGAATGTAAAAGGACACATTCGCTCCTTTTTCTCGTAATGCGCTGACCATCACAACAGTACTGCTTACGCCATCAGCGTCATAATCACCGAAAACAAGAATACGTTCGCCGTTTGTAATCGCTTTCTCTATTCGCTCGACCGCTTTTTCCATGTCGTTTAACAAAAATGGCGAGTGAAACGATTGCTTTCGCTCAAAAAAAGAACGAGCGGCTTCAACGGTATGATAGCCGCGGCTGACGAGCAATGAAGCAACGAGCGGAGCTATATGTAACGCTTGCGCAATCATTTGTACTTGTTGTTCGTTTACTTGTTTGATGTTCCAGCGGGTTTTCGATGCTAACATGTCATTCACCCCTCAACCTTTTTATTATACAAAACAATACGCTAAGGGGCAATTTATTCATCGTATGGATTCATATGCACCATCACATTATGCACTTGTGGAAGCGATAAAAGCTTTTCTTTTACCCTCTTCCCAATTTCATGTGCCTGTGAAACGGTTAAATGTGGTGCAACAGCAATTTTCAAATCAACGATGACGTAATGACCATGTTGGCGTGCAAAAAGGGAATCGATACGCTTGACTTCTGGAAACGAAAGAACGGCTTCGCGCAAATGTACCGTTTCTTCTTCGTGCCACACATGATCAAGTGCATGATGAATCGACTCTGCTCCTAGTTTCCACGCCATTTTTAAAACGAGCAGGGAAACGAATAGCCCTGCAACGGGATCGGCATAAACGAGCCATGGTGTTTGTAAGGTTTCGCCTAACATCGCAGCAATAATGCCAATGCATGCCGCAATTGAAGAAAAAACATCCGAACGATGCTCATACGCATTCACAATAATGGCGTCGCTTTTAATTTTCTTTCCTAAAGCATATTTGTAGCGAAACATAGCCTCTTTCACAACAATTGACAAAACGACAGCATAGACAGCAAGCATTTTCGGTGGTTCAATGGGTTGAAAAAAAGAAGAAAAAGAAGAAGTACCAATTTCTACTCCGACAAGAAAAAGTAAAACTGCCACAATAATCGCAGCGATCGATTCCGCCTTCCCATGTCCATAAGGGTGGTCATCATCGGGTGGTTGTTTTGCGACACGCAACCCGATCCATACAGCAAGCGATCCTGCTACGTCAGAAGCAGAATGTACCGCATCAGCAAGCAACGCCTTACTGTTTGCAATCATCCCAATCCATCCTTTGATTACTGCTAAAACAACGTTGCCGACAACGCCAACCATTGCGGCAAATTGAGCTTGTCGAAAACGCGCTTGTTCATTCACCCCATTCGCTTCCTTTCTCTTTTGTTTTTCTTAGTGTATCCTATTCACGCTATGAAAAAACGTCGCGGCATGCGCCACGACGTTTATACTTCCGGTTCTGCTTCCCATTGGTCTCGTTTTTGTTTTCCTTTTTTCAATTGCTTTGCTTTCCAAATGAGCCATAATTGCGCGGCAATAAATAGCGAAGAATATGTGCCGGAAATTAAACCAGCAAGCAACGCAAATGAGAAATTGCGAATGGCTTCACTACCGAATAATAAAAGCACGATGACTGTAAAGACGACTGTTAATACCGTATTGATCGAGCGACCGAACGTTTGTTGTAATGCTTTGTTGACAACATCTTTTAAATCGTCGACCGTTTTTACTTTCCGCTTTTTCATTAAATAACGAATGCGGTCAAACGTGACGATCGTATCGTTAATTGAATAACCAACGATCGTTAACACAGCCGCAATAAACGTCAAATCAACTTCTAAACGAGTTAAACTAAAGAAAGCGATGATGAAAAATGCATCATGCAATAGTGCAACAATAGCAGCAAGCGCCATATATATTTCAAAGCGAATCGTTACATAAATGATGATGCCGATAGAAGCAATCAGTACAGAAATAAACGCATTGCGCGCCAATTCTTTTCCGACTGTCGGCGATACGGTGCTTACGTTCGGCTCTATTCCATATTTTTCTTTAAAATGTGATTTTAGTTGTGAAATTTCTTTTTGGTCAAGTACCCCGAGAAAACGTACGATCGCCATTTCGTTGTTATTGCCTGACAGTACGACGTCTTTCGGTTCGAGCTGTAATTGTTTTAACTCTTGCTTCACTTCTTCAGTTGTCAGTGGTTTTTCGCTCATCAAATCAACGCGCGTACCGCTAGAGAAATCAATACCTAAATTTAATTTCGCAGTTAGCAATAATACAAGTCCGATGGCGAACATTGCCCCTGAAACGATAAAAAATAGCTTACTTCGTTTCACAAAATCGAGACGTGCAAACTTCGTCGGCACATCCGTATCATCTGTCACTTTCGCAATGTCTAACACGTCTTTTGGATTAACGCCAAAATAATGTAGTTTTTTATCAAATAAGCGACTTTTCACAAGCAAACCGAGCAATACACGCGTCCCATATACCGCTGTAATAAAGCTCACTAAAATACTGATAATGAGCATTGTCGCAAACCCTTTAACAGAGCTCGTCCCGTATACAAATAAAACAACACCAGCAATCATCGTTGTAATGTTTGCATCTAAAATGGTGCCGAAAGAACCGCGATTTCCGATGCGATATGCTGACATGAGCGATTTGCCAAGCTTTAACTCATCTTTAATGCGCTCGTACGTAATAATGTTGGCATCGACTGCCATACCGACCCCGAGAATGAGTGCTGCAATTCCCGGCAACGTCAATACACCGTTCATCCAATCAAAGACAAGCAAGATGAGATAAATATATACACTTAATGTAACAACAGCGACAATTCCCGGCAAACGATAAAAAATAAGCATAAACAAAAAGACAAGCGCAATGCCGATGACGCCAGCAAAAATCGTTTTTTGTAACGCTTGTTCACCAAACTGCGCACCGACCGATGTGGAATAAATTTCTTTTAACTCAACAGGGAGCGCGCCTGCGTTTAATAAATCAGCTAATTGTTTTGCTTCTTCAACAGTGAAATTTCCAACGATCGAAACATCTGTCTGGTTGAACACTTCGTTAACTTGTGCTGCCGAAATAAACTTCGGATGCCCTTTTCCTACTTCTTTCGCGTACGAGTCAACACCTTCGTCGAAATCAAGCCAAATGACGAGCACGTTGTTTGGTGCCATACTTAATACTTTTTGTGTGACTTCTTTAAACTTATTGGCATCTTTTAATTTAATTGCAACACTTGGTTTTCCTTTATCATCAAACGTTTGTTTCGCGCCTCCCTCAACAAGGTCGCTCCCATCCATCAATACGTTGTCATGTACGTCGCGAAACGTTAACTTCGCTTCTGTAGATAAAATTTCACGCGCTTTATTTTGATCCTTCACTCCTGCTAATTGAACGCGAATACGATCGTTCCCCTCTACATCAATGCGCGGTTCGCTCACACCGAGCACGTTAATGCGTTTATTTAATGCGCTTACCGTGCTAAGCAACACATCTTTCGTAATTTTTTCTCCTTCTTTTGTCGGCTTCACTTCGTATAAAATTTCAAAGCCACCTTGCAAGTCTAAACCGAGTTTAATATTTTTTACGATTTTCTCTGCTGTTGTTCCCATCATGCCGCCTAGTAAAACGACAAGAAGGAAAAAAGCAATGATGCGACTACGTTTTACCATAAAAATCCTCCTCTATTCTGGCGTCTGCCAGAATTTTTACCAACAAAACAAATTATGAATGACAGTACACTTTCTGTCAATTTCCAAATGAACAATTAAAACAATTGTTCTAATTCCGAAAGACCTTCTTCCGTAAACCAACGGTCGTGCTTTTGCTCCTTTTGGACAACATACGCCATATAATCGCTTGCACGCAACGATAAAACGTCATTTACAAGCTCAAACAACCGTTTTTCTTCTTTGTTTTTTTTCCATTTTTTAACCATTAAACAATTCCATACATCTTCAATCGTCGCCTGCTCATAGCCGAGCAATTTCAACTCATCCACTTTACTTTGTAGCGCTGGCATTAATTGTTTACGGTTCATATTCATCTCTCCCATTTTGTCATGCTTGGACAACATGTGCATATATTTCATTGTATAAAAGATGACCTCATTTGAGAAGGTAGGGAGGAACATGTCCAAATTTTTGAAAGGAACGATCATTTTAATTGTTGCAGGATTGTTGACACGCATACTTGGCTTTATTAATCGCATTGTCGTTGCTCGTCTCATTGGCGAAGAAGGTGTAGGTTTATATATGATGGCGGTGCCGACACTTGTATTAGCCATTACGATTACACAGTTCGGCCTCCCTGTCGCTATTTCAAAGCTTGTCGCTGAAGCGGAAGCAGTGGGCGACAGACGAAAAATAAAAAAAATATTAGTTGTATCCTTATCCATTACGATCGTTTTAAGTATGATCTTTTTCCCAGCCTTACTCGCCACAGCTCCAATGATTTCTAAATCGTTATTTACAGATGCGCGCGTTTATTATCCGCTTGTCGCCATTGCACCAGTCGTCCCCATTGTCGCTGTGTCTTCCGTTTTGCGTGGATACTTTCAAGGAAGACAGCAAATGAAACCATATGCGTATTCTCAATTGCTTGAACAGGCGGTACGCATCACACTTATCGCTACTTTTACAACCGCTTTTTTGCCGTACGGGATCGAATATGCCGCAGCGGGCGCGATGATTTCTGCCGTCGTTGGCGAGCTTGTCTCCCTTATTTATTTGTTTATTACATTTAAACGAAAAAAGCCGATTCGCATTCGTTATCGCTTTTTCGCTTACGTAAAAGAAGGAAAGGATACGTTCGTTTCACTCATGCGCATTGCTGTGCCCACGCTCGGAAGCCGAATGATTGGGTCAATTGCATGGTTTTTTGAACCGATTGTCGTTGCACAAAGTTTGGCGCTTGCCGGTATTACTGCCATCCATGCGACAAAACAATACGGGGAGCTTACCGGATATGCGCTTCCCCTTTTAATGCTGCCGTCATTTATTACATACGCGCTCGCCACTTCACTCGTTCCAGCCATTAGTGAAGCGGCTGCCCAAAAACAATATCGCTTAATCGAATATCGCTTACATCAAGCTGTACGATTATCACTTCTGGCGGGAGGACTATCTATTGTTGTGCTGTACGTGTTGGCGGAGGAGCTGATGTATCTTATGTATGGCGCCAATCAAGCAGCAATCTTTGTCAAAGTGATGGCGCCGTTTTTCATCTTTTATTACTTGCAAGGTCCACTACAAGCTGTTTTACAGGCACTTGATTTAGCAAAAGAAGCAATGACAAATAGTCTCATCGGTGCTATTGTTAAAACAGCGCTTATTTTTTGGCTCGCTTCACAACCGTCGCTCGGCATTATGGGGGCTGCGCTAGCCATCACAGCTGGCATAATGATTGTTACATTGTTACATGCAGCGACGATTATGAAAGCCATTTCGCTTTCTTTGCACGTAAGATCATACATTGCCCATCTCATCGTCATAGTTTCTGTCGCGACAATTGGACATTGGATCGTTCCGCTTTTGCCATTTTCATTGCTTATCAAAACAATTGTCGTCATCGCAACTATGACGTTCATATACCTCGCTCTCGCTCAAGCGTTTCGTCTAATTGAAAAAGATGAGTTTCGCCAATTGTTTCGATAGTCACTCATCTTTTTCGTCAATATAGAACGTCCCATTTTCATATGTACAATACGAAATGTCGTCCATTCGTTCATATCCGCGCTTTTTTAGTTGCTTGATTAACCAAGCGCTCGTTCGGTTGATGAGCGCTAAATGTTCTTCTTGAATGACACCGTCTTTAATAAGCGGTAACGCTAAAGACGGTGTTTTCTTTTTTCCTTTTTCTTTTTCAAATACAGACAGTTTTCCAGATGGCTCTAAAATGGCAAACTCGACATCCGCAATGTTTTTAATATTTTTTTCACGCAATTGAATAAGTAAATCGTCAAAGTTGTATCGTTGTTTTCGCATCGCTTTTTCATCAATTTTTCCGTTGTTAATGATGATCGTCGGTGACCCATCAATGAGACGCCGAAACATTTCGCTTTTTAAAGAAAAATATGCAAAAGCAATTTGGGCGATCGTTAATACAATCATCGGCACGATCGTGTGAAAAATCGAGTCTTTCGGCTGTTCAATCGCAATGACTGCCATTTCACCAATCATGATAAAAACAACTAAATCTAAAATGCTTAACTCGCCAATTTCTCTTTTCCCCATAATGCGAAAAATAAATAAAATAACCCCATACAACAATAACGTTCGTAAAATAATCGTTACGTACTCCACATTAATCCCCCCTCATTTGTTCCACGTTTTTATTCTAAACAAATGGACGACCGAATATGTTTGTACTAAATGCAGGAAGGAGGGTTACGAATGATTCGTGCTATTTTTCATGGGGTCATAACGATTTTTATAAGCGCTGTCCTATGTAGCTTTATATTTGCTCTTTTGTTGAAGCTAACCAACTACGATGAAACATCATTACAATGGGTCATGAACGGTCTCGCATTTTTATCATTGTTTTTTGGTGGATTTATTGCAGGTGGGAAAGGAAAAGCGCGGGGTTGGATGCTTGGCGGGGCGACGGGCGCGATTTTTACAATTATTATCTTTTTATTTCAATTTCTCGGCATGGATCAAACGTTTTCAATCGAACAATGGGGATACCATGCAGCATTTCTTGTCACAGCCATCATTGGCGGGATGATCGGTGTCAACGTAGCGACATCTCGTTCACGAAGCGCATAAAAATAAGACAGGCAACAAACCTGTCTTATTTTTCATTCACGACTTCGCGAATAGCGGCACGATCGTATGTAAGACGCGAACCGTCACCAGCGCGAATAACGACTGTATTTTCATCGAGCGAATCGATGATGCCGTGCAATCCGCCAATCGTAATGACTTTGTCTCCTTTTTGCAAGTTCGCCTGCATTTGTTGAACAGCCTTTTGGCGTTTTTGTTGCGGGCGAATGAGCAAAAAGTAAAAAATCGCAAAGAATAAAATAAGCGGCAGCAAACTTACTAATGTCTCCATATTTTCACCCCTTTCTAAAAGTTTTTCGCATTCGGCTTATGAAAGCCGTATTGTTCAAAAAATTGTTCACGGAAATCGCCAAGGCGATCTTCGCGAATGGCTTGTCGCACTTGCTCCATTAATTTTATCAAAAAGTACACATTATGGTAAGATGTAAGGCGGATACCAAACGTTTCATCGCATTTAATTAGATGACGAATATATGCACGCGTATAATTACGGCACGTATAACAATCACAGTTCGGATCAAGCGGCGTGAAATCGCGTGCATACTTGGCGTTTTTAATGACGACGCGACCTTCGCTTGTCATGACCGTTCCGTTGCGACCAATGCGCGTCGGCAACACACAGTCAAACATATCAATGCCGCGAATCGCTCCATCAATAAGTGAATCAGGAGAGCCTACACCCATTAAATAACGTGGTTTATTTGCTGGCAGTAATGGCGTTGTAAATTCTAATACGCGATTCATCACTTCTTTCGGCTCACCGACGGACAAGCCACCGACCGCATATCCTGGAAAATCAAGCGACACTAAATCTTCGGCGCTTTGTTTACGCAAATCTTCAAACTCTCCACCTTGCACGATGCCGAATAGTCCTTGCTCATTCGGACGTTGATGCGCTTGTAAGCACCGCTCTGCCCAACGGCTCGTTCGCTCAACTGACCGCTTCATATATTCATACGTTGCAGGATATGGTGGGCATTCATCAAACGCCATCATAATATCAGACCCGAGCGCATTTTGAATTTCCATCGCTTTTTCTGGCGATAAAAATAATTTATCGCCGTTTAAATGATTTCGGAAATATACGCCTTCTTCTTCAATGCGGCGAAATTCGCTTAAACTAAACACTTGAAACCCGCCAGAGTCCGTTAAGATGCCACGATCCCAGTTCATAAATGAGTGGAGGCCACCGGCTTCTTTGACGATGTCATGCCCTGGTCGAAGCCATAAATGATACGTGTTGCTTAAAATGACGCCTGCTCCCATTTCTTTTAATTCTTCAGGCGAAAGCGTCTTTACAGTCGCAAGTGTACCGACAGGCATAAACATCGGTGTTTCAAACGAGCCGTGCGGCGTATGAAGAATGCCAAGACGCGCGCCCGTTTGTTTACATGTTTTAATAAGTTCGTAACGAATTGGTGTCACATATAGTCCCCTTTCTCAATCTATATAATGAGCATCGCATCACCAAAGCTAAAAAATCGGTAACGCTCTTTTACTGCTTCTTTGTAAGCGCGCAATACATGCTCTCGACCTGCTAACGCACTAACAAGCATAATGAGCGTCGACTTTGGCAAGTGGAAATTTGTAATCATTCCGTTAATGGCACGAAACGTATAGCCCGGATAAATAAAAATGTCCGTCCAACCGCTTTCAGCAACAAACGTTCCATCGTGACGAGATGCAATCGTTTCAAGCGTACGTGTCGATGTCGTTCCAACGGCAATAATACGTCCGCCTTTTGCCTTTACATCGTTCAACAATTGCGCTGTGCCTTCTGACATTTGATAAAACTCTGCATGCATATCGTGTTCTTCAATGTTTTCTACGTTCACAGGACGAAACGTTCCTAATCCGACGTGCAACGTAATAAAGGCAAGATGCACCCCTTTTTGCCGTACATCTTCAAGAAGTTGTTGTGTAAAATGTAATCCTGCTGTCGGAGCCGCAGCTGAGCCTGCTTCACGTGCATAAACAGTTTGATATCGTTCGCGGTCATGAAGTTGTGCTTTAATGTACGGAGGAAGCGGCATTTCGCCAAGTGACTCAAGCACTTCAAGAAAAATGCCATCATATGAAAACGAAAGAATGCGCCCCCCATGCTCAAGCTCAGCAACACATGTTGCACGTAAACGACCATCACCAAAGGAAATTGTTGTTCCTACTCTCACGCGCTTCGCTGGCTTAACAAGCGTCTCCCATTGATCGCCATCGAGCTGTTTTAATAAAAGCACTTCAATATGCGCTCCTGTTCCTTCTTTTTCTCCATACAGACGAGCTGGCAATACACGCGTATCGTTTAAAACAAGGCAATCGCCTTCTTTCAAGTAAGATAAAATGGAACGAAATGTTGGTTCATGTGTCACTTCTCCTGTTCTTTTATCGAGCACCATGAGACGTGACGCTTCTCGATTTGGAAGCGGGGTTTGAGCTATAAGTTCTTCCGGTAAATAAAAATCAAATAAATCGACTTTCATATCCAAGTTTCCTTTCTTTATTCCATTAACGAAAACGACCGATAATATAAAAAATAAGCGATAAAACGACACTTAAAATAATGGATGTCATGATCGGGAAATAAAATGTTGCATTTTCTTTTTTTATAACGATATCTCCTGGCAAACGCCCAAGTTTAATAAATTGCATCAAAAAACCGACAATAATAAGAACGACACCAAGAAGCATGATTGTTTTTGGCACATTCATCATCGTGGCACCTCCAAACCGAAATGGTTGTATGCAAGCGGTGTAACGATTCGTCCACGCGGTGTGCGTTGTAAAAAGCCGATTTGTAATAAATACGGTTCATATACGTCTTCAATCGTTTGTGCCTCTTCCCCAATCGTTGCTGCAATCGTTTCTAATCCGACTGGTCCGCCGCGGAATTTTTCCATCATGCTTTTTAGTAGTTTATGGTCAAGATGGTCTAATCCTAAACGGTCCACTTGCAATTGCTCGAGCGCCTCATTCGCTAAAAGAAACGTAATCGTTCCATCACCGCGCACTTGAGCAAAATCGCGTACACGTCGCAACAATCGGTTCGCAATACGCGGTGTTCCTCGCGAGCGACGTGCAATTTCAAACGCTGCTTCTTCCTCGATTTCTACTGCAAAAATGTGCGCCGTTCGCTTTACAATATGAGCGAGCTCTTCAGTGGCATAATATTCTAAGCGACTTAACACACCAAAACGATCACGAAGTGGAGCAGAGAGTGCGCCTGATCTTGTCGTTGCTCCGACAAGCGTAAACGGCGGTAAATCGAGTCGAACCGAGCGAGCAGCAGGTCCTTTGCCGATGACAATATCTAAACAAAAATCTTCCATTGCTGGATATAACACTTCTTCCACCGCACGCGGCAAACGATGTATTTCATCAATAAATAGTACATCACCAGGCTCAAGCGTTGTTAAAATGGCAGCTAGATCCCCTGGGCGCTCAATCGCTGGTCCGGCTGTCGTACGCAATTGTACACCCATTTCATTTGCAATAATAGCGGCAAGCGTCGTTTTTCCAAGTCCTGGTGGTCCATACAGTAATACATGATCAAGCGTCTCTCCGCGCATTTTCGCCGCTTCAATAAATACGGTTAAGTTTTCTTTTACTTTTTGCTGTCCAATATATTCCCGCAACTGTTTTGGGCGAAGACTGTATTCAAGCGATACATCATCATAGTCAGCTGCGCTCGAAATGAGACGCTCTTCCATCATGCATCCCCCTTACTTCAATAGTTTTTGTAAAGCGAGCTTAATATATCCTTCTGTCGATAACCGCTCTTGCTTTAAAATCGGTACGACTTTTTGAATTTCTTTATCCGAATAACCGAGCGCCTTTAACGCCTCAAGCGCTTCAGAAAGCGAGTGTATCGCTTCAAACGGCTCTGTAAATAAATTTGGGAAAGCATCAGGCACGATCGCTTGCAGTTTTCCTTTTAAATCTAAAATCATTTGCCGTGCTGTTTTCTTCCCGACGCCTGGAAACTTACATAAAAACTTATCATCTTCTGCCTCAATCGCTTCAACGAGTTGCTCAAGCTGGCCAGCCGCTAAAATGGCGAGCGCCCCTTTCGGTCCGATGCCTGATACTTGCAATAGTTTAGCAAATAGCGTTCGCTCTTGGCGAGTGTGAAATCCGTAAAGCGCAAGCACATCTTCACGTACGTAATGATATGTATATACGATGATTTGTTCCTGTTTGTTAATGTGAAACGAAAACGGATTTGGGGTAAAAATTTGATAGCCTATTCCATTATTTTCAATGATGATATATTCCGGACAAACGTAATCAACGTATCCACGAATAAATTCAATCAACGGCTCGTCCTCCTTTTCTCACGCCTTTCATTTTAACATAAGATGAGAAAAGCGGAAAGCGCAAGACAAGACACGATTAAACATATAGAAAGCCCGCTTGATGTACGGGCTTATTTTTCAAACGGCTCATACGCTTCAATGACACGTTTGTAATTTCTTTTCGAACGAACAGAAATGCCTTTTTCTAATTTCTCCCGTTCATAGCTTTCAAGTTTTTTTACATCAATTTGAAAAAACGATTGGATCACGCGAGATGATTCACTCGGCTTCCCTTCAAAAATAGAAAGTGTTCCATCTTTAGTAAGACCAAAATATCCTGCTTTCGTTAATGGGGAAAGATCGTCAACATATCGTTGGAAAACAATTTGCTCGTCATCCATATTGACCAGATACCAATCTTTATATTTGTTCCAAATGTCTTTCATCGATGTTACCGTTTCTTCCTTTATTTCCTCGCTCACTTCCCCATCCATATATACGGTTTCTAAAATGACTGTCATGTGTACAGAGGATGCGCTCTGTGCAAAAAATAAACTAAACAATAGTGTTAGTACAATATTCATCGTTCTCACCTCATTCATATGTTGACCATTTTCTCCAAAATTAAACGGTCTTGACATCACAAGACCGTTTATTCTAACATCTATTATTCTAACATCGATTCATCTAAATTGTGGTAAATTTCTTGCACATCATCATCATCTTCAAGCATATCAATAAGCTTTAACATTTTCGTTAAATCGTCGCCCGTTAATGTTGTATACGTTTGCGGGATCATTGTGATTTCAGCTGTCGCAAACGAAAATCCTTGCGCAGCTAACGTATTTTTTACTTGCTCGAACTGTTCTGGGGATGTATAAATTTCAAATGAATCTTCCGTCGTCTCCATTTCATCTGCGCCGGCTTCAATGGCTTGTAACAACATCTCATCTTCATCTATATCTAATCCTTCACGTGCGATGACTATTAATCCCTTTCGATCAAATAAGTACGAAACACATCCCGTTTCTCCTAAGTTCCCACCGTTTTTTGAAAACGCGACACGAACGTTAGATGCGGTACGGTTTTTATTATCTGTTAAACAAATAACCATGACTGCTACGCCGCCTGGTCCATATCCTTCGTAACGAATTTCTTCATAATGTGTATGCTCTTGATTTCCTGTTGCTTTTTTAATGGCACGTTCAATATTTTCGTTCGGCATGTTAGCCGATTTTGCTTTTTCAATCGCAAGACGCAACGTAGCGTTTGTTGTTGGATCGCCACCGCCCATTTTTGCCGCCACGTAAATTTCCTTCGCCAATTTCATAAACAGTTTTCCACGTTTCGCATCTTGTGCGTTTTTGCGACGTTGAATATTTTTCCATTTAGAATGTCCTGCCATTCGGATCCCCTCTCATATGTGAAAAATGTCCATAAAAACTATAACAAAAATGCATAAAAAAGAACAGGGGGGAGCCCCTGTTCTTTTAGCGATTCATAAATGGGCGTTCGATCATATCACCCATATCGTTAAATATGTCGCGAATATCACGCTCTAGTTGATCCATCGGACCACCGTCGCGAATATCGTTGTCTAGCGTACGAATACGGTTGTACATGCTTTCATTTGCAACCACGCGAACGGTTTTGCCCGCTGTATATGGGGCGATCGCTTGACGAACGAGACGTTCAATACGCGTTGTATTTTTCTCTGTCGTTGATACTGCAACGACGACACGTTCCCCTGAAACAACAGCACGGGCGTCTTTTACGTTGGCGACGCTTGCAGCACGCTTCGCAATTTTTTCAGCTAACGCTCCGTTATAGTTACGGTAATACGATGGGCGCGTACGTTCATCCATCGTATTTAAATGCCCGTGATAGTTGCGATCAGCGCGGCTAAAATTGCGATCCACTTGCGGTGTCCGCATCGTTCGATCCATGCCACGATCAAGCATTTCTGTAATCGGTCCGTCGTTGTCACGCACTTGACGAACGTTTCCGTTTAAACGCTCTGTACCGTAGCGACCATATTGAAACCCAGTCATATCGTTTTCATTTGAGTAATATCCGATCGGACGTGTGCGATCGGTATAACGTGTATCAAGCGCCTGGTTATTACAAGCAACTAACCCGCTAAGCGCAAGAACTGCTCCTAAAGCAACGATTCGCTTCCGCAAAGGAAAAACCCCCTTTTCGCTTTTGTAGACGATGCGTCTACATCATTAGCTTGGCGCAAAAAAGGGGTTTTATCGCTGTTAAAATTTTGGTGGAGCAATGGCTAATTGCCGCTTATGATGTGAACGTTCATGAAGCCGTTCAATAATGGCACGGTCGCGTTCTGGAATTGGCTCACCTTTTAAATATTTGTCAATCATGTCATATGTTGTACCCATTTCGTTTTCATCTGTCTGTCCTTCCCAAAGACCTGCGCTAGGCGCTTTTGTAATAATTTCTTCAGGTACACCGAGAATACGAGCCATTTCGCGCACTTCGCCTTTTGTGAAATGGACGAGTGGCACTAAATCAACGCCACCGTCACCGTATTTTGTAAAATAGCCGGTATGCCATTCCGCCGCATTGTCCGTTCCGACAACGAGATAACCGTAATTGTTAGCGACAGCATACAACGTTGTCATGCGCAACCGTGCGCGCGTATTCGCATCACCAAGCCGAGCAGCTTGCTCGTTCCATTGTCCTTTTTCTTTTAATTGCTTCTCAATTTCGCCAAATAATACGCGATGCGTTTCTGTTAAGTCGATGACATGATGGTCAATGCCACAACTTTCTACAACTTTTAATGCATCTTCTTGATCTTTTGGATTGCTTTTACATGGCATAATGAGCCCTAATGAGTGATTAGGAAACGCTCGCTTAATTAAATGAGCAACGACCGCTGAGTCAATACCACCGCTAATGCCGACAATGGCTCCGTTCATCCCCGCTTCTTGTACGCGTTCACGAAGCCATGCAATTAATTTTTCAATTTTTTGTTCCATGTATGTACATCCCTTTCTTTGCAACATGATCATGTTCATTTTATCACACAAAAAACAAAAAGAAAAAGAGGCGACATTATTGCCCCTCTTCTTCCTCACGATAAGGAACAGAAAAATATGGATTTACTCCGTATGGCTGTACTGGCCACGTTGGCTGCCATCCGTATGAACCGTACGGCATTGCTTGTTGCGGCATATACATCGGCTGCTGTGCCATTGGCATATTTTCGCCATACGGCATTTGTGATGGATACATTTGATTCGGAGCCGGTGCTTGTTGTGGCTGCTGCGAATATTCGTTCATGCCGCTTGGCATTTGTGGCATATATGGCGTCGATTGTGGTTCACCGCATCCGCAATCATCGGTATTCATCGTTCCTTGCGGATATGCCCATGGCATGACAGGATACATCGGTGGAATCCATGGGTAAAAACCGTATCCTGGCATTATTGGTGAAATAGGAATGCAAGGCATCGGCATTGGCAACGGCATCGGAACAGGCTGCGGCTGCATCGGTTGTTGTGGTTGCTCCTCCATCATTGGCGCTTGTGTTGGTGGAATCGGTGGAATATCTGGAAATGGTGGCATTTGCATATCTTCGTCATGTTCCATCATATTTGGCATAATATTTGGTGGCTTTGGTGGCAAAAGCGGCATCTCTTGTTTCGGTTGTTCTTTTTTCTTCGATGCCTTTGCAGTTGGAATTTCTTTTGCTATCGGTTCAACGTTTTGCGGTTGTTGTAACGGTTGCTCTTTTTTGTTTACATGAATATCAACATCAACTGAAACTTTCGGTGTTTCCTTTTTGACAGGTTTTACTGGAGCTGCTGGCGTCGGTACTTTAATTTTCATACCTGGCATAATGTAATTCGGATCACTTAAATGAGCGTTCATTTTTTTTAGCTCTTCAAAATCAACCCCGTATTTCTCCGCAATTTTCCAAAGGGTATCTCCTTTTTGAACGATATGAATTTTCACGTGTTTCCCCCTCCTATGTTCAGACGTGACGTGTATGTCATGTTCAGCTTGTCGCTACTAGGCTTCAACATAACTTATGAACGGAAAGGTTTTTTTATGATAAAAATAAAAAAGATCGGCAAAAAAATGCCGATCTTACGCACGGGCTAACATGCGCTCAAGTGCTAACATCGCCCCTTCTGCTACATCTTTTGGCACGGTAATGCGATTGACAACTTTCCCTTCATGAAGCGATTCAAGCGCCCAAAGTAAATGCGGTAAATCAATGCGGTTCATCGTTAAACATGGACACATATACGGATTTAACGACACGATTTCTTTATCTGGATGTTGTTGAATGATGCGATTCACTAAATTCATTTCTGTTCCGATTGCCCATTTGCTTCCTGCTGGTGAATTAGCAATCGTTTCGATAATGTATTTCGTCGATCCCGCATCATCCGCTTGTTGCACCACTTCCCAGCTACATTCTGGATGAACGATAATTTTCATATCTGGCTTTGTTTTTCGAATATGTTCAATATGTTTTACGGTAAAGTTTTCATGAACAGAACAATGACCCTTCCACAAGATTACTTTAATCTTTTGAACATTTCCCTCATATTGCAATGTATTTGTAGCCGGGTCCCATACAGCCATTTGTTCTAACGGAACGCCGAGATCGTATGCTGTATTTCTTCCTAAATGTTGATCAGGCAAAAAGAAAATACGTTCTTTTTGTGTAAACGCCCATGCGACCATTTTTTTCGCGTTTGATGATGTCACCGTTGCTCCGCCGTGTAAGCCGACAAACGCTTTAATCGCAGCTGTAGAGTTGACGTACGTTAACGGTAAAATCGTATCTCCAAACATTTGTTGTAATATGGGCCATGCTCGCTCCACTTGTTCAATTTCCGCCATATCAGCCATCGAACAGCCTGCGCGCATATCTGGTAAAATGACGACTTGCTCATCGCTTGTTAAAATATCAGCTGTTTCCGCCATAAAATGCACGCCGCAAAATACAATATATTCAGCTTCTTTATTTTTTGCTGCCACTTGCGCCAATTGCAATGAATCGCCTGTCGCATCTGCAAATTGAATGACTTCGTCTTTTTGATAATGGTGACCTGGAATAAATAAACGCGTACCAAGCTCTCGTTTGACACGAGCTACGCGCTGTTCCATTTCTTCGACTGACAACTGTTTATACGTTTCTGGCATCGCATCTTGTTGCATGAGTTGTAATACGTTCATCACTCATTCCTCCTACTGCACGTTTAAACTAATGTCTAGCGCCTTCGCTGAATGCGTTAACATTCCTAACGAAATGTAGTCAACCCCTGTATCGCGATATTGTGCAATATTTTCAAGCGTAATTCCGCCTGAAGCTTCTGTAATGATGGACGATGGGACGAGTTGGACACATTCGCGAATTTCTTCCGGTGTACGGTTATCAAACATAATAATATCCGCCCCTGCTTCAACCGCTTCGATGACTTGTTGTTTCGTTTCCGTTTCTACTTCAATTTTTACCATATGACCAAGTTGGGAACGAACACGTTCTACTGCTTTTTTAATCGATCCGCAAAACGCAATATGATTATCTTTAATCATCACTCCATCATATAAACCGGAGCGATGATTATATCCACCACCGCATGTCACCGCATATTTTTCTAACATGCGAAGCCCTGGTGTTGTCTTTCGCGTATCACAAATACGTGTATGATTGCTGTTAAGTGCCCGAACGGCTTGGTTGGTTAACGTGGCAATACCACTCATGCGCTGAAGTAAGTTTAAAATGACGCGCTCACCTGATAAAAGCGAAATCATTGGACCGGAAACGACAGCAATCGGTTCCCCTTTTTTTACACGTTCTCCATCTCGTTTATATAATTGACATGCGATCGATGAGTGTAATAACTTATACCCGATTTCAATGATCGATACACCTGCGATGATTCCATCTTCTTTGGCAACAAATATCGCCCTTCCTTCATCCATCGGTGAAAAAATCGTTTCGCTCGTCATATCGCGTTCACCAATATCTTCTAAAAAAAACTGCTTCAGCAGCTCTTTTAACTTTAGCTCATTCAACGGAAGCCCTCCTTTATGAGATGTTCTGTTTTCGTGCGAACGATGCGCCGTTTTTCCCAATACTCGCGTTCAAACGGTTGATCGCTTCGATAGTGAGCACCGCGGCTTTCTTTTCTTTGCAAAGCGGAAGTCGTGATAAGCCATCCAACGATTAACATATATATGATCGTCCGTTTCTCATCATCCTCCTCAGGTGCCGTGGTGACGAGTTCATGAATGGAATATTGTTCAAACCATTGTTTTGCTTGAAACAAGTTGTCATAATCGCGAACAATGCCGACATATTGCGTCATTACATGCTGAATTTCGTCTCTTGTTGGTAACACGATACGTAAGTCATTTTCTTTTCTTTCACTTTTCTTTAACATCCGATGTTGCCTCGTTTTTTGCAATAAGTGAAAAGCTAATCTTCTACTAAAGACAAGCGCTTCAAGCAGCGAATTGCTCGCTAAACGGTTTGCACCATGTACACCTGTACATGCCGCCTCTCCAACCGCATACAATCCGGGTAACGTCGTTTCTCCATGCATATTTACAACGATCCCTCCCATTAAAAAATGGGCTCCCGGAACAACAGGGATGAGTCCGCTACGCCAATCGATGTGATAGCGCTCACAAAGGGAAGTGATCGTCGGAAAACGGGATGGGAAGTGTGGGATCATAGAAATATTTAAAAATACGCGATGACCGTTTTTAATTTCGTTGTCAATCGCTCGGGATACGACGTCACGTGGGGCTAAATCTTTTTGTGGATGCACTCCATCCATCACTTGACGACCGTCATCGGTCACTAAAATGGCTCCTTCCCCACGCACCGCTTCGGAAATGAGACCGACCGCCTTTCCATTCACATCAAGCATTGTCGGATGAAACTGTACAAACTCCATATCCGTAACAGCTGCACCTGCACGATACGCCATCGCAATTCCATCACCTGTTGCCGTTTCAGCGTTCGATGTAAACGTGTACAACTGTCCAATTCCACCTGTTGCAATAACCGTTGCATCGGCGGTATACGTTCTATGTTTCGTCTGTACGCCCACACAATGTCCATCGGAAACAAGTAAATCAATGACAGGATCGTTTTCAATAAACGTGACGCGTCCAGAAAGCTTCTCAAATAAGAAGGAAACCATATTTTTCCCAGTCGCATCTCCTCCAGCATGTAAAATACGCTTCATGCGATGCGCACCTTCCTGTCCAAAAAGGAGCTGTCCACGTTCGTCTACATCAAATAAAAAACCGATGTTCATAAAATGTTGAATCGCCTCACGTCCTTCTTGAACTAAAATGCGTACCGCCTCGTCGTCATTATGCTCACACCCTGCGATAATCGTATCTTCATAGTGAGATAGCCAATGATCATTCGGATGAATGGCAGCAGCCACTCCCCCTTGAGCAAGCCAAGAATTACTTATTTCTTTATTTGACTTCGTGAAAATAATCACATTTTTATACTCACATAAATGGTAGGCAACCATTAACGCTGCAAGGCCGCTACCAACAATAATCACATCCGCCTTATGCATGGATGTTCCTCCATTTCATACTGTCTTGACACCTATATTGACATATATTTAAACTGATGACAAGACTTTTGTTTTGGAAGTTGGTGAATGAGATGATTTATTTAGATTACGCAGCAACCACACCGATGAGTGAAGAAGCGTTAGCTGTTTATGTAGAAAGTGCGAAAAAATATTTTGGAAATGCAAGCAGTCTTCATGACATCGGAACAGCGGCAAATGAGCTGCTTACCATTTGCCGAAAACAAATCGCTCAACTCGTTAGCGGTGAAGAAAAAGGAATATATTTTACAAGCGGAGGAACAGAAGCAAACGTCCTCGCCATTCGTTCGCTCGCCTATGCCCATCGTCATAAAGGGAAACATATTATTACATCAAGCGTTGAACATGCTTCTGTCCACTCTGTATACGCTCAGCTTGAACAAGAAGGATTTACTGTTACGTACGTGCCCGTTGATCATTTCGGGCAAGTTGATGTGAAAGCGCTTGAACGGGCATTGACAGAGGAAACGATTCTTGTGTCTATTCAACATGCAAATTCCGAAATCGGCACGATTCAGCCGTTAAAACAAATTGGAGAGTTATTAAAGAAAAAACAAATTATCTTTCATAGCGATTGTGTACAAACTTTTGGTAAAATACCGATAGATGTGAAACAATTCCATCTTGATAGCATATCCATCTCTAGCCATAAAATTTATGGTCCAAAAGGGGTTGGCGCTGTTTACATGAACCCACGTGTATCTTGGCACATGTCGCTGCCAAACACGACACATGAAGGCGGATTTCGTCCAGGGACAGTCAACGTGCCAGGCATCGCTTCCTTTACAACCGCCGCGCTTGAAGCTGAAAAAAAGCGAAACACAGTTCAACAACATATGAATGAATTGCGTCGCTATTTTGTTGAACAAATCGCCCGAAAACAACTGCCGATAACCGTTTTTGAGCATCCAACTGACCAATTGCCACAAATCGTTGGCTGTATCGTTCACGGCTTTGAAGGGCAATATGTCATGTTGCACTGCAATCGTCACGGGATTGCGATCTCTACTGGCAGCGCATGTCAAGTCGGAAAGCAAGCATCTTCAAAAACGATGATCGCAATCGGCAAGGAGGAAGATGAAGCGAAGCAGTTCATTCGTCTATCGTTTGGTGTACGTACAACAAAAAATGATATAGAAACGGTTGTTTCTGTACTTGAACAGCTTCAAAAAGAAAGGATGTCACGATGAAAAAAGAGAGAAAACTACTAGGGGAAGAACGTCGAACGCTCATTTTGCAATGGTTAAAAGAAACGAAACGCCCGATGACAGGAACGGAGTTGGCTAATAAAACGAACGTGAGTCGCCAAGTGATCGTTCAAGATATTTCGCTATTAAAAGCAAAAAACGAACCGATTATTGCAACAAGCCAAGGGTACTTATATTTATCTCCTTCTTCTACTCATATGTATACGCGCGTCATCGCTTGCTGCCACACGCCAGAACAGACGAAAGACGAATTATATACGATTGTCGATCATGGCGTGACGGTTAAGGACGTCAAAATTGAACATCCAGTATATGGTGACTTAACAGCATCTATTATGGTGAGCAATCGGTTAGAAGTGGATGAATTTATTCAAAAAATTAACGAAACAAAATCCGCCTATTTATCTCAACTGACCGATGGCGTCCATCTGCATACACTCGAAGCAGATTCCATAGAAAAACTTGATGAAGCATGCGCTGCATTAAAACAAGCACGGTTTTTGATTGAGTAAAAAACATCCATGAGTAAGTTTTGCTCGCCACCAAGCATGAAAATAACCGACTATAGATTGTTTATTTTCACAGAAAAAACATCCCTTTTACACGAGGGATGTTTTTTTCACCGTATAATACGGATAGCTTCCTAATAGTTGCACCGTACAGCCAAGTGCTTCCAATTCTGCAATTGCTCCTGGAATTAAAACGTCGTCCATTTTTTGATCGATATCGATGATAAAAAAGTAGTTTCCGAGCCCTGTTTTCGCTGGGCGGGATTCAATTTTTGTTAAGTTAAGCTTTCGCCACGCAAACGCCGATAACACTTGATGAAGCGCTCCTGCTTGATCTTTCGGCAACATAATCATCAACGTTGTTTTAAATCCGTCTTCTTGATCTTTTACAGGCAACAAACAACATTCACGATGCAAAACAATAAAACGCGTATGGTTGTAGTCATAATCATGAATGTTTTCTTTCGCAATCGCTAAACCGTATTGTTTTGCGGCAAGACGATTGCCAATCGCTGCAATTTTTTCATTCGGGTGCTCGCTCACATACTTAGCCGCTGCACTTGTTGAAGTGACGTATTCGTACGTAGCATGCTTTAAATGGCGATGTAAAAACTTATGGCATTGAGCAATCGCATGCGAGTGTGAATAAATACATTCAACATGCATCCAATGTTCCAATTGGGATGGATGAACGAGCAAATGTTGCTCAATGGGCGCGATAATTTCCCCTACAATTGGCAAATTGCATTCATGAATTAAATAATCAATCGTCAAATTGACGGAACCTTCAAGCGCATTTTCTAACGGAACGACGGCTAACTCTACTTCGCCGTCACGCACAGCGTCCATACATTGCGGAATCGTATGATATGAAACGTTCGGGATATGAGGGAAAACAGCTTCAACAGCCGCATGCGTGAACGTCCCTTTTGGTCCTAAATATCCGATTTTCACATGTCTTCTCCTCTCTACGCCCCTGATCCAAGAATCTCTACTTTTTCAACAAAAGGCAGCTGTTTTAATTGCGAAAGTAACTCATCCATCGTCAGCGTCATCTCGCTTGTACTAATCGATAGCGTCACGTTTGCACGCCCTTGAAGCGGAATCGTTTGATGGATTGTAAGTACGTTACAGTTGGCCGCTGCAACAACGCTTAATAGCTTTGAAAGGGTACCTGAGCGGTCTTCTAAATGGAAAAAAAGCGTAATAATTTTTTCACGAACCATCGTATGAAATGGAAAAACGGCGTCGCGATATTTATAAAAAACGCTTCGGCTGACATCGACAAGCTGCACAGCATCAGCGACGGAATCGACTTTTTTTCGCTCGATTAATTCTTTTGCGGCCAATACTTTTTTCATCGCCTCAGGCAACACATCTTCACGCACTAAGTAAAACTTTTTATCCACCGCACAAGCGCCCCCTTTCGCGTTAATCAACAAATTCAAATTCGTAATTCAACAGCTTCACAATATCTCCATCTTTCGCCCCGCGAGCGCGCAGTGCATCGTCCACCCCAAGTGAGCGCAACTGACGCGCAAAACGACGCACGGACTCTTCTCGTGAAAAATCGGTCATTTTGAATAGTTTTTCAATCTTTTCCCCTGATAAAATAAACGTTCCATCATCATCGCGCGTAATATGAAACGGAGCTTCTTCTTTTTCAAGCTTGTAAACAACGCGATGAATCGCTTCTTCTTCTTGTGGATAAAGAGGAAATTCTGGCGTCGTCTCAAGCAAATCAGCAATAGCAAATAACAGTTCACGAACCCCTTGACGAGTGACTGCTGAAATTGGGAAAATCGGCACATCTTCGTTTAATTTTTCTTTAAACTGTTGCAAATGTTCCTTTGCATTTGGCATATCCATTTTATTCGCTACAATAATTTGTGGTCGCTCTGTTAGGCGTAAATTATATTGTTTTAATTCTTCGTTAATCACTACATAATCTTCGTACGGATCTCGTCCTTCAATGGCAGCCATATCAATGACATGCACAATGACACGTGTTCGCTCAATATGACGTAAAAATTGATGCCCTAATCCAACTCCTTGATGAGCACCTTCAATAAGACCTGGTAAATCAGCCATAACAAAACTACGGCCGTCTTCTGTTTCCACGACACCTAAATTTGGAACGATCGTCGTAAAATGATAGTCTGCAATTTTCGGTTTCGCTGCCGAAACGACGGACAATAACGTCGATTTACCAACGCTTGGGAAACCAACAAGCCCAACATCAGCAAGTAGTTTTAATTCTAACGTCACGTATCGTTCTTGTCCCGGCTCACCGTTTTCAGCAATTTCTGGCGCCGGATTCGATGCGGTCGCAAATCGAGTATTTCCCCGTCCACCGCGACCACCTTTTGCTACGACAAATCGTTGTCCATGTTCTGTTAAATCAGCAATCACTTCTTTCGTTTCATCATCAATAACAACCGTTCCTGGTGGTACTTTAACAATTAAATCTTCGGCGTTTTTTCCATGTTGATTTTTCGACATGCCATGTTCACCGCGTGGCGCTTTAAAATGGCGTTGATAGCGGAAATCCATTAACGTTCGCAACCCTTCATCAACAACAAATACGACGTCGCCACCTTTTCCGCCGTCTCCCCCCGCTGGACCGCCTTTTGGAACGTATTTTTCGCGCCGAAACGCGACCATTCCGTTTCCACCGTCGCCACCTTTCACATATATTTTCACTTGGTCAACAAACATCGTTTTTCTCCTCCGATCTTTTCACCTTTTATTTAAAAAGATGAAATAGTTGCACATATCGTTAGTTCATGTTCTTGAATGACGCAATCACAAAGTGTGAGTGCACCATATTGCTTATAGTCTTGAATCCATGTTTTTACCGTCTCTAGTTTTTGAAGCATACCACGATAATCAAAAAAGAGGCGCACATCTCGCTCTGTTAAATCGATCGTAATCGTTACATAGTTTTCAACATGTGGAGAAGAACATTCCTCAAGCATATGTAAAAATGTTTGACACCATGTAACGAGCATATGATCATATGCATGTAATGAACGCGGTTCTCCTAATACTTCATACTCTAGTTGAATATGACGTGCTTGCCAATGGTACGTCATAAGCAATTCAGTGAACCGCTCCATTTGTAAATTCGTTAGCTTCGCTTCATTTTCTGCCTCAATGATAATTTGTTGAATGATTTCATTCACGCGATCAATCCGCTGTAAAGATAAATTTCCTTTAATTAACTGAATTTTATTGAGCCAATCGTGCCTAGAATGACGCAATGCCTCCACAATCGTCCACCGCTTCTCCATCATTCATTCTCCCATAAACAGTTTGACTATAATTATAACATACGTTAACAAAAAGAAAACCCTAACCAAGTCGGTTAGAGTTTTCCACTTCTTTATGCTTCTTTCACAACAGGATATACGCTCACTTTTTTACGATCGCGACCCATGCGTTCAAAACGAACGATGCCGTCAACTTTCGCGTAAAGCGTGTCGTCACCACCGCGTCCTACGTTTAATCCTGGGTAAATTTTTGTTCCGCGTTGACGGTAAAGAATCGAACCGCCTGTGACGAATTGACCGTCTGCACGCTTCGCGCCAAGACGTTTTGCGATCGAATCACGACCGTTCTTTGTTGAACCTACCCCTTTTTTCGACGCGAAAAACTGAAGATCTAAACGCAACATGTCGTGTCACCTCCTACAACGTTTTCGTTGTTATTTTTACGTATTTACCGTAATCACGCTCAATCGTTTGGAGCGACACGATCATTCCTTCAAGAAGAAGTTGCACATCGGCTAGCACTTTCGCATCTCCAATTGTCGGAAGTTCGCAATGAAGATAGCCGTCTTTTCCTTGTTGAATGATCGGTTTCACATTCGTCAAGGCGACGATTGCATTGACCGCACCAAACGAAACAGCTGATACACCTGCACATACAATATCTTGTCCACGCTTCGCAAACTGAGCGTGTCCGCTAATCGTAAAGGAACGAATCGTCCCTTCTGCCGTTCGATTAATCGTTATACAAATCATCGCTTACGCCTTATGCGTTAATTTTTTCGATGACAACTTTTGTATATGGTTGGCGATGACCTTGTTTACGACGATAGTTTTTCTTTGGCTTATATTTGAAAACGATGATCTTCTTTTGACGACCATGTTTTTCAACTTTCGCCGTTACTGTTGCGCCAGCAACTGTAGGATTACCAACTTTTACGTTTTCGCCACCTACAAATAACACTTTGTCAAATGTTACTGTTTCGCCTTCCGCTACATCAATTTTCTCGATGTAAATCGCTTGGCCTTCTTGCACTTTAATTTGTTTTCCACCAGTTTCAATAATCGCGTACATATTTGCACCTCCTAAATTAGACTCAGACTCGCCAGCTGCGAGGCGGTTCAAGCGAACGCTTAAATAGCCTTAGCTGAGCGGTTGTAGCACGGGTGCTACACAACATAGAAGATGATAGCATAAAAAGAAAACAATTGTCAATACGTATAAATGAAATAACCGATCGGTTCATTCGTTCGTTTCTCATGAAAATAAGCATGCAACAATTCATTTTCATCAAGTTCCATTTCCATTTCATTTTTCTTTACGAGTATCGCATGTTTTTTCCCGCGATGAAACAAAAGAAGAACGCGAAATAACGGATCATTTGCATCGACGACAAGACGCTTTAACGCCCGATATTCGATTCGTTTTCCGTAGTAACGTTCAAGTAAAAAACGGATCCATACGTACGTTCGCTGCTTCCATTCAAACCAAATGGCGTGTGCTAAAAAAAGACCGATGATCCATAAATTTATTTGCATCGGTGCAAAAATAAATAAAGCAATAAAACATACGATTAAAAACAAGAATGAGGCATAAAGCGTTTGTTCATGCGCCCGTCGAAACGATGTACGCATTGTGCGGTAAAGGAACAACAACTTTCCTCCATCAAGCGGCCAAATCGGTAATAAGTTAATAAGTAGAATGGATAAATTGTACTCAAGCAGTTGCTTATACCACTCATCCGATAACATGTTGGCGCTATGTGCTATATATGCAATTAAAAAAATAACAATATGCTGGAATGGACCTGCCAGTATGACGATTAATTCTTCATGGAACGGACGATTCCCATGCTCATCCATCTCAGCTACCCCACCAAACGGCAAAAGCAAGATGCGTTTCACACGCCACGAAAACAAATGCGCCGCTATAACGTGTCCAAGTTCGTGCAAAAGAACAATCCAAAACAACAAAAGAAGCGTCTGAAATTGAGCAGTCATAATCGCCATGAGCGCAATGAACCAAAAAAGCGGATGGATATGAATGTTCATGAAAATAGATAGCCATTTATTCAAAGGAAATCACCTGAACCGGATCAATAAAATGATCTCCTCGTTTAACAGCAAAATAAAAGATACGTTTTTGATCATTCTCCTCCGCCTTGCCTACTTCTTTTCCAGCCTCAATAAAATCATATAGCTTTACAGAAATAGACGATAATTTTCCATACCACGTTTCACTTCCGTCTGCATGTTGAATAATGACCGTTTTCCCATGCGGTTCTTTCACTCCTGCAAATACGACAATCCCTTCTTCGACTGCTTTAATCGTTTCATCAGTTTCAATGACAACACCTTGTCCATTATGTTCAAACGTTTCTACAACGCGCGCTGAAGCAGGAAAGGCATATGCTGTCGTTGTTTCTTGTTGTTTTTTTGCTGGAAAAAATGCAAGCGGCTTGCCGAATGTTTTTTCATACCATTGAGCAACGGTCGCAAACTGAAAATCTTTTTCCATCACTTGTTTGACAAACGTACGAGCTCCTTCTATTTTCGGAGAATCATATTGAAACAAAATGGCAACACTAAAAAATAATAGTGCCGCTAGGAAGCTTTTAAATAAAAATATATCTTTGCGAAAAAGTGGCGGTTCACGCTCGCCATCATACGTCACAACCGTTGGATTTCCATACTTTTCTTCTTCACTCCAATTTGTCAACATCGTTTGAACGTAACGTTCACGTTCCTTTTTCCGCTTGGCAATTCGTTTTCGAATATGTTCAATTCGATCGCTCACACTCCCACCCCTCTCGTCCTATTTGTATTATATGTATGGGGAAATCGGGAAGATATGAATGAAAAAAGCACCTCCAATCGGAAGTGCTAGCGAGCGCTAAACAGTTTTTTAATTTTCGAGAAAAAGCCTTTTTGTTCTTCATCATCGAGCGACATGAGCGGCACTGATTCGCCGAGAAGGCGCCGAGCGATGTTGCGATATGCTAATGAGGCTTTGCTATTCGGATCGAGAACAATCGGCTCACCATTGTTTGACGCTTTAATAACGTGTTCGTCATCAACAATAATGCCAAGTAAATCGATAGATAAGTGCATGACAATTTCATCAATATCTAACATATCGTGATTTTTTAACATATGGCTACGAATGCGATTAATAATTAAACGCGGGCGTCTCATATGCTCTTCTTTTTCAAGCAGACCGATAATTCGGTCGGCATCGCGAACAGCCGAAATGTCTGGCGTCGTCACAACAATCGCTTCATCCGCTCCTGCAACAGCATTTTTATATCCTTGCTCAATACCCGCAGGACAATCTATTAAAATATAATCGTAATCTTGTCTTAAATCGTCAATGAGCTGTTTCATTTGTTCTGGCGTAACTGCAGACTTGTCGCTCGTTTGGGCAGCTGGTAATAAATATAGACGATCTTCAAACCGCTTATCCTTCACGAGCGCTTTTTGAACGGTGCAACGTCCTTCGATGACGTCGACAAGATCATAAATGATGCGATTTTCTAACCCCATAATGACGTCAAGATTGCGCAAACCGATATCGGTGTCAACGAGACAGACACGCTTCCCTAACAGTGCTAGCGCCGTTCCAAGATTTGCTGTCGTTGTCGTTTTGCCAACGCCACCTTTGCCAGAAGTAATAACAATCGCTTCTCCCACTGTCAAAAACTCCCTTCTAACCGAGTTAAATGCGGACGTAAATGCATTAATAGTTGGAGTCGATCGACAACAATTTGATCATGTTCGTCAATATAAGCGCACTCCATTTCATTTCCTTCATCGGTACGATAGTCTGGTGCTCGGTTCATCACATCGCTAATGCGCAACTGTGTTGGCTTCATGACTGAAGCAGCAATGATCGCTTGACGATTTCCATCATACCCTGCATGAGCAATGCCTCGCAACGCCCCTAATATAAAAATATTTCCTGTCGCAATGACGGTTCCGCCGGGATTCACATCACCGATTAAAAGCAAGTCCCCATCGATATGTAGCACTTGTCCAGAACGAACGATTTTCGCAACAGACACAATTTCATTTTTCTTTTTCCACTCCAACGCCTCTTGTTTCGTCATGACATTGCTTACAATCGAGTGAACAATTAAATTTTTTTTCATTCGAATGACATCGCGCAATCTTTCTTCTTGTTCACGCGTCAAATATCGGTTGCCAACATGCACGTGCACCGCAACAAGCGGACCTTCCTCGTCCCGAGTTGTTCCCGTCAACAATTCATTCACTTGTTCTAATAGTTCGTCATAGGCGCACGTATCATCAAGTTGCAACGTCAACCCTTCTTTCGTCCCTTTCATCGACACATATGCTTTTTTCTCCTTGCCAGCCACGACTTTCACCTCAATAAATATTTCTCCGCATTTTTTTTATATTCCTTCACACTGGCGACGATTCATCCCGCTTCTCATGCCACTTTAACAACGTTTGCTTTAGCGGATAGGCGATGATCAAAATGACAATTGTATGAATAAATAACGTTGGCAAAAAGCGTGCCTGAAAAAACGTTTGAACAGACATGGTCGTTCCACCAATAACGAGTTGTATGGCGTATGCGTACCACTCCACACATGCGATCGCCACAATGGCAAAAAAAGAAGCTGTCCATGCGTTTTTATGCAAAACGTTCATCGCTTTTGCAATTAAATAAGCAATGAGCGAGAAGGCAAAGGTATAAGCACCTAATAGTTCCGTATATGCTACATCATATAATAGACCGAAGATGAATCCGTACGTCATTCCTTCTGTTTGTCCGATAAAAATCGTAATAAACACGATTAAAACAAGCAATATACGCGGCACGAGCAAATAAACATCAAATAATGGCTGTGAAAGCAATTGAACAATAATGCTTTCTAATAAAAACATAACGGTCACAAGGGAAGGAAGAAACAAGCGGCTCATTGTCCTTCCTCCTCTTGCGACATTTCAATTTTTCGTTTCACGATTATTACGTCATCAATGTCATAAAAATTCGCTGCTGGCTTGATGTAGGCAATTTGGGTAAGACCGTACTCATCCGCAACGACTTCTTCAACTTCTCCGATAAACAATCCTTTTGGAAAAATCCCACCAAGTCCTGATGTAAATACACGCTGGCCTTTTTCTATTTTCGCATCATATGGAATGCGCTTTAGCAGCAATGCTTCCCTTTCTTCATCGTATCCTTCTATTAAACCGAATACGTTTTCATCTCCTTGGATAAACGCGGAAATGCGGTTTTGTCGATCTTTTGCGCTCAGCAGTTGCACCGTTGCGCTAAATGGCGATACGCTGCGCACTTTGCCAATTAATCCTTGTGGCGTAATGACAGCCATATTTTTTTGAACCCCATGCTGCGACCCTTTATTAACAATTAACGTTTCTTCCCAACGATCTGGATTGCGCCCAATGACTGTCGCTTGAATAGCGACAAAATCACGTAAACTTTCTTTTTTATTCAAAAGCTCACGCAAACGTTCGTTTTCTTTTTTTAGCGACTCCACTTCTGATTGCAAAAGAACGTATTGCTCTAAATGTTCTTTTAAACGCTTGTTTTCTTCGTATGTATGGCGCAAATCATTCACATTTTCAAAGAAGCCCGCAACAAACTGTGCGGGCTTATGCACGATCGATTGCATAAAAACAACGGTGTCTTTCACGAATTTTTCCATCCAACTTAATTCGTTTCGCTCTTTCAATGAAAAGCCGATCAAGGCAACGAGAACCATGATGCTGACAAGCAATATAATGAGCCGTTTATTTAAGAAAAACTTCGGCATGAGAACACCTTCTTACACATTAGCGATGGTCTCGCGCTTTATTTTTAAATAAATGAATATGATCAAGCGCTTTTCCTGTACCGATTGCGACGCAATCAAGCGGATTTTCAGCAATAATGACTGGCATGTTCGTTTCTTGGCTAATGACTTTATCTAAATTCCGTAACAACGCTCCTCCACCGGTCAAAACGATTCCGCGATCCATAATGTCGGCAGCAAGCTCCGGCGGCGTTTTTTCTAGCGTATTTTTCACGGAATCAACAATCGCATATACGGTATCACGCAACGCTTCAGCAATTTCTTCCGCATGAATTTCAATCGTTTTTGGCAAGCCAGTTAATAAGTCACGACCGCGAATTTCCATGCTTCCGATTCCTTCTGGATTTCCTGCTGAACCAATTTCAACTTTAATTGCTTCCGCTGTACGCTCTCCGATCATTAAGTTGTACGTTTTGCGAATATATTGGATAATTGCTTCATCCATTTCATCACCAGCAACGCGAATCGACTGGCTTGTCACAATGCCACCTAAAGAAATAACAGCGACTTCCGTTGTGCCACCCCCGATGTCGACGACCATGCTTCCTGTCGGTTCCCATACAGGTAAGTTTGCTCCGATTGCCGCTGCAAACGGTTCTTCGATCGTATAAGCATCGCGAGCCCCTGCTTGTCTCGTTGCGTCGATGACTGCGCGCTCTTCTACTGCCGTAATTCCTGACGGTACGCACACCATGACGTATGGCTTTCCAGCAAACAGTCCGCTATTTTTTGTTGCTTGTCTAATGTAGTATTTCATCATAATGGCTGTCGTTTCGTAATCTGCAATGACCCCATCCTTCATCGGACGAAGTGCAACAACATTTCCTGGCGTACGTCCAATCATTTGTTTTGCTTCATTTCCAACCGCTACAATTTGTTTCGTATCTTTTTGAAGCGCGACGACAGAAGGTTCGCGCAAAACAATTCCTTTTCCTTTGACATATACAAGCGTATTTGCAGTGCCCAAATCTATTCCGAGATCTCTTGATCCAATGCCAAACATATTCGTATCTTCCTTTCTGAAACAAAATACTTTCAAAAACTCATGACATTTATTATAACGTAATTGCAGTGAAAAGAGAATGATTTACACATATCCTTTTTCTTTTAAGCTTACATATGTTTTGTCGCCAATAATCAAATGGTCAAGCAACTCAATGCCGACGAGACGACCGCACTCCACGAGCCTGCGCGTCACTTCAATATCTTCACGGCTCGGTGTTGGGTCTCCTGACGGATGATTGTGAATACAAATAATGGACGCTGCCGAGCGTTTAATTGCTTCTTTATACACTTCGCGCGGATGGACAATTGATGCATTTAAACTACCGATAAATACAGTCTTTTTATGCATCACTTGGTTTTTCGTATTTAAATATAACACAACGAAGTGCTCTTGGCTCAAAAAACGCATGTCTTCCATGACGTATCGTGCACCGTCTTCTGGAGAACGAATGACGTAACGCTCGTCATATTGAAGTTGATGCACACGCCGGCCGAGTTCAAGTGCTGCAATAATTTGAATTGCTTTTGTTTTTCCAATGCCTTTAATGCTTGTCATTTCTTCAATGGTCGCATCTTTTAACTGACGAAGTCCTTCAAAATGGGTGAGTAAATGTTGTGCGAGCGTGAGAACGGAATATTGTTTCGTCCCCGTGCGAAGCAAAATAGCTAACAATTCTTGATTTGATAAGCTTTGCGGTCCTTCAGAAAGCAAGCGTTCACGCGGGCGTTCATCGGGCGGAACATGACGAATAAGCATACGTTCCCCCCTCTATTTTAACCTTTTTTTAACGAAATGGGTAAAATCCGAATTTTTTTAATTCGCGAGCGAGTTTCGCGATCGGCAAACCAACAACAGAAAAATAGTCACCGTCAATTTTTTGAACAAAAAGTGCTCCGCGCTGTTGAATGCCGTACGCGCCCGCTTTATCGAGCGGCTCTTTTGTCGCAATATACGCCCAAATGTCTTCATCTGAAAGCGGCCAAAATGTAACGTTCGTTTTTTCAGCAAATGTGACGCATTCTTTTTTCGCACAAATCGCTACCCCTGTCCACACTTCATGTGTCGTTCCTGATAAACGTTTTAACATCCGAAAGGCGTCTTGTTCACTTGTTGGCTTTCCAAGCACTTCTCCTTCACATACGACAATCGTATCAGCACCGATGACGCACGCATCACTTGCTTGTTGCCATACCGCATTTGCTTTTTTATACGCGAGCTGTTGTACAATTTCATTTGGGGATAAGTTCGCATCAAATGATTCATCGACATCGCTGACGAGGATGTCAAACGGAAGTCCAAGCATACGAAGAAGTTGTTTGCGACGAGGAGAACTAGAAGCTAACACAAGTTGCATCGTCATCACCTTTCTGTCATGAGCGTTTGTTTCAAGGAAGATACACTTGTATCGTACCAAATTTATACACAATATACAACGGTTCGACAAAGAAAAAAAGAAGCAAATCGCTTCTTATTGTAAAACGTTTAATATATATTGTTGTGCTTTCCATAGTTGTGCGTCATCGTTTGTTTGTTGAAAAGTTTGAAGCGCTTCATACGCTTTTTTCATATGTTCGTTATGAAACGAATACGACTGTAGCTGTTTCCACTGTTCATTAACAAGTTGTTGCCCAGCTAGCAACTTGCTAATAAAAGAAACGATCGTAAAAAACGCTTCTTTTTCTTTTTCATCGATGGATACATTCCACGGTTTTACGTATGTGTCAATTCCGAGTGGATCATATAAGCTCGCTATTTTTTTTGCCTCTTCTTTTGTTAATGCCATCCCTAAAAACACGTAAACACGATTTTCCCCAACCGTAACACTCGGGCGTTGTTGACCTTTTATTTTTTGCACATACGCATTTGCCGCTTGGCTATCTTGAAACACCCCCCCTTGAACAACAAAAACGGTTTCTGTTCTTTGGGCAATCGGTGCTTCTTCCTTTTGTTCTTGCTGGAACGTCTCTGTTGCTGGTGTTTTTTCGATTGTCGGGATGATCGTTAATACAAGTAAGCCGAAGCTTGTCCCAAGAACGACCGCTAAAGCGATCGCTAATACAAAGGAGCGCCAAGGTGATCGTTTCGTATATCGTTTACTCATTTCAAATGATATGAACTCATCTTGTTTTTCATTTTGTTCATTACTTTCCTCGTTCGACCATTGGGGCAATGTATTCGTCACTGACGTGTATGGTTGCTCTTTTCCGTTCACTTTAATAACGATCGCTTTTTTCGCTGGCTTGTCCATTTTTTTCCCTCCCGCTGCCATCTTCGATCATCGTAACATAAAAAAAGAAAAAAAAAACGAGACATTTGTCGTCTCGTCGTGGAAGGTTTTCGTCAAATTTCGCACTATCGCTCTTGAATATCATTTACCGACAATTGGTCAACTGGTATGCCGTTTTCTTGACAAATTTGCTTCGTTTCCCCTTTTAAACAAACGGCATATGTGATCGTACCGTCACTTTGTTTTGTCACAATGACATACGAATCATCATTTGGTGGCAAACGTTTTGATGTGTATGGATCCATAATTTCTTCAAGAACCCCATCATCAACTAATTGCTTGTACGTCAACGTTTCACTTTCATTTGGCGTTAAAAATTCTACTTTTTGCGCACCAACATGAAGCCGTGCCGCTTCATAGAGCGTATACGCTGTCGCAACAAACGCTCGATCACGCGACTTTTTAATGACCTCAACGACAGACACTGTCGCAATCATGACTAAAATACTTAAAATGACGATGACAGCTAACAGTTCGATTAGCGTCATTCCCCGTTCATCTTGCATCCGACCGACCCCTTTATTGTTCCGTTAATGAAGGAAACGGATTTCGCTTTTCGCTCGGTTGCGGTAAATCAAGCGGTGGCAATTGCTCAATCCATTGGCGCAATTCTGGCGCATAAAACGTTGAAACGGTAAGGGAATAAGACATTTCTGGCACTTCATCCATGACTGTCGTCCATTCTTCATATCCTGTAAACGATAATGAATCAACTGAAAAGATGCGCTTTGATCGCTCTAACACATCAATAAATTGTTCGAGTGCAAAATAGGAAGGAGAACGAACAGATAGACTGACTGTCAATTTTTGAATCGGCGTTGGAGGTCCCTCAACGTTTTCTCCTTCTTGAAACGAAAGCGATAATACCTCACTATTTGAGACGACTTCTGCTTTTTCAATGTCTAATAAAAATTGTTCAACAAACGGTTGAACAGGAATACGTTTTTGTAGTTCGACGATGCTCGTGCGCAATTCGCCCGACGTTTGTTTACTTTGTAACGTTTGTAACAACTTTTTTTCCATTTGTAATTCTGTTTGTAATTGCTCTCTGCGATCATCGAGCGGTTTATATACATACATATAAAGGACAAATGATAGTAACAAAAACAACAAGAGAGAGACCGCCACAATAAGTCCTTTTCTCATTTTCCCCCTCCTTGTTGCTGTTTTTTCCATTCTTCCATATTGAGTTGAACAGAAAATTGTCCAATATATCGCGGCATTGTTCCTTCTTCTTCTGCCTTTCCTTCTGTTGCAGTTAAGCTTGTCAGTTTCACATCAGCGATAAACGATGCATCTTTTAACGCTTGTAAATAGGCGGCGCTTTCACGTGTTGTATCAAATTGAGCTGTCAATTGAATGGCACCATCACGGGCATATGAAACGTTCATTAAAAAGCCGCGCTCAGGCAACCGTTCAATGAATTCATGCAACAGCGCGACCGTATGAATCGGATATTGTTCCGCCCATTGAATCGCTTCTTGTAATTGAACTCCGACAGATGCGTTCGTTGCTGTTTTTTGTTTTTCTTCTTCAGCGATGCGCAACGCTTTCGTTTGATCGAGCTCCGTTTTCAATTGCTCAATTTGCTGCTCCATGCGCTGTACAACGAAATAAAATGTTGTTGCACTAACAATGAATAAGACCGCCACCACAATTGATAAAAGCGGGATGAAGCGCGATTTCCGTTCTCGTTTTGGGAGTAAGTTAATTTCTACTAACATGTGCATTACCCTCTTTTAATCCGAGTCCAATTGGTAAGTAGTAAGCAGGGTCGATCGAAAGCGGCAACGTTAACGTTTCCACCGCCACATCAAGACGCTCTTGTAACAAAAGGGAAAATGTATAAACGAGCGGATGATCGCCAGTTATAACGATGCGCGTAATTTGCGCCTCGCCTTTTTGCAGTGAAAAACGATAAAAGTTCATGACGCGCTCTAACTCTTTGTATACATCTTCAAGCTGAAGCTCGGGTTGTCCTTCTTTTAACCACTTCCATCCTTCATTCGTTTTCTCCCAATATGTCCATTGGGAATCAAATGCTAGCTGACGAGTAAATATCGGACGATGCTGATGAAAGACGCTGACATTTAACGACGATAAATCAAATTGAACAAATAAAAAGTGATCGATGTCGTTCGCTAAATTAAACGTGTAAAATAAGCGATATAAACTAAGCGGAGAAATATCTGCCACAATCGGTTTTAACTTAACTGCTTCAAACAGCTCCGCATATTGCATGACGTTCGTTTCTGGAGCTGCGAACAATAAAACGTGAAGCGCTTCTTTCGTTTTTTCAAGCACCGCATAGTCAAATACAGCATCTTCAAACGGAAGTGGAATGGTCGCACCAATTTCCATAAATAAATAACTGCGTATATCTTCATGCTCGATTTCTTTCGGTAATGGAATTTTACGAATGACGATAAGCGGATCAGGAACAAGAAAGCGGATGCGGCGATGCTTCATTTTCCATGTGCTGACACATTGCTCCATAATGTGAGCGAGTTGCTCTCCATCGGCAATTTTCCCGTCTCGTACAATTCCTTCTGGAAGCGGCCATTCCTCGCATGTATGCAATATGAGCGGTTGTTGTTGTTTCAACTCGACATAGCGAATGACGTGATCTTTTATGACAATGTTGCCCACTTTATTTTTCATCGAAAAAAGCCGCATAGTTTGCTCTCCTTACATCATAACCTTTACATACGTATCGATCATCGCTTCCCCAAAAAAATAAGCAATAAGCGTTCCAACGGCAATCGCTGGTCCAAATGGCATCGGTTCGCCACGCTTCACACGCCCTATTGCCATGCCAATCAGACCAAACATCGTTCCAACGAGCGTCGATAAAAAGAACGCTAAAATCGTCAGTTTTACTCCAAGCGCCAAACCGATCACCGCAAACAGTTTAATATCTCCACCGCCCATTCCACCTTTACTAACGAGCGCAATAATAAATAACATTATAAACCCAACAAAACTGCCGAGCAAACTATCCCACCAAGGAGTAAGCGGCACAAGCCATATGCGCTCAATGAAAAGAAGCGGAGCGAAAAATAATAAAACACGATTTGGAATAATCATATAATGCACATCAGAAACGAAAATAATAACGAACAGAGAAATGAGCGTCCAACTAACGGCTACTTCCGCTGACCAACCGACAAGAAATGGGGCGAGCGTAAACAATATAGCCGTGGACAGCTCAACGAACGGATAAACAAAGGAAATGCGCGCACAACACGCGCGACATTTCCCTTTTTGCAACATATACGAAACGACCGGAATTAACTCTAACGCTGTCAACGTTCGCTTACAAGATGGACAATGCGAACGCGGCGCAACAATCGACTCCCCTTTCGGCACCCTTAACCCAACAACATTATAAAACGAGCCGAGAAGAAGACCGAGGAGGAAGGAAATAAAAAACAACATATGCGATCACTCTAATTGTAAATTTCAATTTCTTTATTTATTCTTAATGATTATTTATTGCTGTGGCTGCTGTTGTTGCTGAATTGCGTTTACTGCATCACGTTTTAAGTCTTTTTCTTCTACAGCAACTCCACCTGTTCCGAATACACCACGTGAGCTATTAATTAGTTTTGCATAATATTTTAATTTGGTGTCTTCATTTTTTATAAGTACATAAGAATACGCTGCTTTTGGATCTTCAGATTGATTGGTAATTGGTTTGCCATCATATTGATCAGGTCCTTTTTTATATGTTCCAGCATCCCCGTCTGGATCTTTTACTGTCTCTAAATAGCCCTTGTTTTCTAAATAAGCGAGTGGAAGAACTGTATATTTACTATTAGCCGGAATCAAATCTTTATCCGCCGTTACAGCAATTTTTGCTGCGTTAATCATTTGTTGTGCGTTTGCTACGTGCGCATCTTTTTTCGAGTTGTCGATTAATCCCCCAATGCTCGGAATCGCAATAGCGGCAATAATTCCTAAAATAACGATAACTGCTAACAACTCAATTAATGTTAAACCTTTTTCGTTGCGAATCAATTTCTTTAACATAATTCCTCTCCTTTGCATTTTTTTGTTTCCTTTAATTATTTTACACGATCAACTATCTAGTTGAAAAGTACTAGTTTTATTGTTGAATATGATTAAATATATCAAACATCGGTACTAAAATAGATGTGACGATCGTCCCGACAACGCCGGCAAGCAAGACGATCATAAGCGGTTCAATAAGCGATTTTAAACGATCGGTAGCCGCTTCGACTTCCGCTTCGTAAAAGTCAGCCACTTTCGCAAGCATCGCATCTAATGAACCTGTTTGTTCTCCAATCGCAATCATTTGCGTCACAAGCGGAGGAAATGCCCAATGTCGCTTCATTGGTTCTGTTAACGATTCTCCGCGCTCAAGCGCATCACGCGATGTACGAATGACGCGAGCGACGACTTCATTTTCAACGACCGCTTCAACAATCGCCAGCGCTTGTAAAATCGGAACAGCGCTTGAAAAAAGGGAACTTAATGTGCGCGTCATGCGAGCAAGTACTGCTTTTTGCATCATGCTCCCAAAAATCGGCATGCGCAACACAATGACATCTAAATAATATTTCGTCACTTTTTGTCTTTTTAATAAAAAAAGTAATCCGTATAGGCTAAACATGAGTAAAATAACGCCCCACCAGTACGTTTGCATCACTTCACTTGCACGTAGCACAAACTTTGTGATCGCTGGCAACTCCGCCCCGAAATCCGCAAACATCGAAACAAATGTCGGAACAACACTAACAAGCAAAAAGATGACAACGATGACCGCAATGATTCCAACAACAACAGGATACGCCAAAGCGGAAACAATTTTTTGCCTTGTACGATGCACTTTTTCAAAATGATCGGCAAGCCTCTCAAGCGTTTCTTCCATACTTCCGCTCGCTTCCCCAGCCCGAATCATATTAATGACGAGCGGAGGAAAAATATTTGGGTGATCGGTCATCGCTGTAGATAACGGTTGACCGCTCCTTAATTGTTCTTCAATGTGAACAAGCGCTTTTTTTAACGCTTTGCTTTCCGTTTGTTCCGCTAAAATGCGAGTGGCGTCGACAATCGTTACTCCTGCCTTTAAAAGCGTTGCAAATTGACGCAAATAAATGACGAAATGCTGCAGCTTCACAGGGTTGCCGAACGTAATTTCTTTCGTTAATAACGTCTGCGGCATTTCACGAACATCAATGACTTTTAATCGTTGTTCGCGCAGTTTCATCATGACATCTCGGCGCGATGAAGCAACAATCGTTCCTTTTTTCACTCGCCCGCGCACGTCGCGCGCTTCATAGCGAAATTGCGCCATGTTTATCATCCTTTCTGCAAGTACGGCTCGACCGATTCTTTTGCGATCAATCCTTGCTGCATAAGCTCTTTCATGCTTGCCTCAAGCGTATGCATACCAAGCGTACGATTCGTTTGCATGATGCTCGGAATTTGATGAATTTTCCCGTTGCGAATTAAATTCGCAACAGCTGCATTATTGATTAAAATTTCCGTCGCGGCAATTCGCCCGTTGTTTTGGGCGCGCGGGAATAATCGTTGCGAAATGATCGCAACTAAAACGGTCGCTAATTGAATGCGAATTTGTGCTTGCTGTTCTGGTTGAAACACGTCAATAATTCGATCAATCGTTGCGGGCGCACTCGACGTATGAAGTGTACCGAATACGAGATGTCCTGTTTCTGCGGCGGTAATGGCTGTTTGAATCGTTTCTAAATCGCGCATTTCGCCGACTAAAATGACGTCCGGATCTTGCCGAAGTGCTGCCCGCAAACCGTTTGCGAAATTGTTCGTATCGGTCCCAACTTCGCGTTGATCAATGACACATCCTCCGTGTTTATGCACATATTCAATCGGATCTTCAAGCGTAATAATATGTTTACGCATCGTTTTATTCATATAGTCAATCATTGCGGCTAACGTCGTCGACTTTCCGCTTCCCGTTGGTCCTGTTACGAGAATGAGTCCTTGAGGTTTTGTCACTAACTTTTTCAATACATCTGGCAGTTGCAATTCGTCAAGCGTCGGAATTTTTGTCGGCACAATGCGAATAGCAAGCGATATGCAACCACGCTGTTTAAACACGTTTACACGAAAGCGTGAAACGCCCGCGAGGCTATACGACAAATCTAGCTCCCCGTTTTCTTCAAAATAAGACCACATCTTTTCTGGAACGATCGCTTTTGCCATTTGTTCCGTATCAGTTGGTGACAATACGTCTTGCCCATATCGCTTCAAATCCCCATTAATACGAAAAATAGGAGGAATACCGACCGTCAAATGAATATCAGATGCTTTTAACTCAAATGCAGCACGCAACATCGCATCTACTTTTTGTTTCATCTTCATCACCCTAGACAATACTTACGCGCAACACTTCTTCTGTTGTCGTCAGCCCTTGCTTTACTTTTAATAGACCATCATCAATTAGAAAAATCATTTTATTTTTTATTGCGATTTCACGTAATTTCGAAAGCGGTTCCCCATTTAAAATGACTTTTCTCATGTCATCAGACATGACCATTAACTCATGTAGCGCAATACGTCCTTTATATCCTGTCATATTGCACGTCGGACAGCCTCGACCGCGCATCACTTTTTCAATTTTCAAACCACGACGAGAGAAAATTTCGATTTCTCGCTTCGTCGGTTCGTGTTCTGCTTGACAATCGCGGCAAACACGACGAACGAGACGTTGTGAAACCACTCCTGAAAGTGATGTTGCAACTAAAAACGGCTCGACGCCCATATCAATTAAACGAGCCACGGTGCTTAATGCGTCGTTTGTGTGCAACGTACTTAACACAAGATGCCCCGTTAAAGATGCACGAATCGCGACTTCCGCCGTTTCGCGATCACGAATCTCCCCGACCATAATAATGTTCGGGTCTTGCCGTAAAATAGAGCGCAACCCTTCTGCAAATGTCATCCCGACATTTGGATTCACTTGAATTTGGTTAACCCCTTCAAGCTGATATTCGACAGGGTCTTCAATTGTAATAATGTTCACATGTTCACCGTTTAACCGATTTAACGCTGCATAAAGTGTCGATGATTTTCCTGAACCCGTCGGTCCCGTAATTAACACGATGCCCGTCGGCTGTTCAATGAGCTGAATAAACCGTTGCAAGTTGACTTTATTAAATCCCAGTTTATTTAAATCATTCAATGCCGCACCTAAATCAAGCACGCGCATAACAATTTTTTCGCCGTAAATTGTCGGCAACGTCGATACACGCAAATCAATCGGATGAAAATCAATATTCATTTTAATACGCCCATCTTGTGGAACGCGATGTTCTGTAATATCCATATTGGCTAAAATTTTTATACGTGCTGTTAACATCCCTTGCATATGTTTCGGCAACGCTCGTTCTGTACGTAAAATCCCGTCAATTCGGTAACGAATGACAACTTTCGTCTCCTGTGGGTCGATATGAATATCGCTTGCTCGCTGTTCTACTGCCATTTGTAAAATTTGATTAACGAGCCGAACAATCGGTGAATCCTCTTCAATCAGCTTCTCCTGTTCGCGAGGCTCTTGTACCGGCGCAATGTTTAAAAATTCTTCAACCGAATCATCAATATCGTAATACTTATTAATTGCCCGTAAAATATCGTCTTTTGATGCAATCGCCACCTCAATATGAAAACCGGTCGATAGACGCAAATCGTCAATTGCAAAAAAGTCCATCGGGTCTGCCATGGCGACAAATAGCCGATCCCCTTCTTGCTTTAAAGGAATGAGCATATTACGTTTTGCAAATTCTTTCGGTACAAGGTTCGTTAGTTTCGGATCAATCGGATACCGATATAAACTGACGTGTGGGATGCCGAGTTGAAACTCTAATACTTCAATTAATTGTTGTTCGGTAATATAGCCGCGTTGCAATAACGCATCGCCTAATTTTTGCCCAGGCGCCTTTTCTTTTAACGTCTCTTCAAGCTGTTCTTTTGTAATAAGTCCTGCTTCAATTAACAAATCACCTAATCGTTTTCGTTCTTGCTTTTTCATGAGGTCCCACCCTCATTTCCCTTGATTTGCTCGTTTTCATTTCCCCATATATCGTCTTGCTCTGTTCCTTCGGTTGAAGGTGTTTCGCTTGGTGTTAATGATTCATTAGGTGCTGGTGATTCGTTTGGTGTTGGTGTCCCACTTGTCTCAGACCGTAATCCACGCACCTCGACGCGATGAATCGGTGGATAAAAATCTTCCGAAACGAGCACGGTCTCAACTAATGTGCGGTTTCGATCGTACACTTCTTTATATAAGCGAATAAGCATTCCTTTTTTTCCTTCTTCTTTTACCCGCTTTTCGTTCGGCTTCAGCAACGCACTATATTGCACAATTGTTTTCGGATCATAATACTCAATAGGATCTGTTTTTAATACGTATTGATATATAAATGGCGCACCGATCAAAGACGCTCGCATGTCATTCCCTTCGATCACTAACTCAAAAGTGTATGCTTGATCGTTTGGATTAAAGAAAATAAAATCTCTTTTGTCTTGTTCAACAGCTGCTTCAAATCCTGCCTTGACTCCGTTTGGCAATACGGTGCTCGTATGTCGTTCAACAATCTCAAAGTTCGTCGGTACAATCGCTTCATATAAAGCTGACGCAAATAACGTCATTGCTTCTTTTGATAAACTTATTCCTTGTTTTTTGAAAAAGTCCAAAACAGAAAATATTTGCTTCGGCTCAATAACAATTGTTGTTGTCGAAATTGTTCGAAGCTCTTCATGTAAAGGAATAACAGCTTGCGACAATATTGTTTGTTGTTGCATGTCTTCCCGAACATATTGAACAAGCGATAGTTGAGTGGATGTAAGTGAGGCAGCTGCTTGTTCCAATTGGGTTTTTACCTTTTCTATATCAATCCAGTCGTTTGATGCACCGATAGAAGAAATGGCATCTTGCAATGCTTTGGCATCAATAGAAACGAGGAGAGGGGCGTGCTTCCCGCTCACCGCTTGTTTTATGCTCTCCTCAATATGAAACGTAAAATGATTCGTTTGTACCGTTATCTCTTTTCCTTCTAGCATAAGCGTCATCGTTGCCGATTGCTTCCACTCGTTCACTTTTTGACTCATTTGTTCACGCGCTTCTTCATATGAACGATTAGATACGTCAATCGGTCCGATCATCGTTCCTTCGGCAAATTTGTCTCCGCTGACAAACGATTCGTACGCCCACGTTGCCAATTTTGTACTAGCAAGTAAATATGAAACGGTGACAAGTAACGTAAAAAATAGCTTGAATGAAACGATTTGGCGCACGGCATACGCCCCCTTACTCGACATTCATCGACAGTTCAATAACAACATCTGGTCCTTCTTCTTGCGCACGCATGACGTCTTCTTTCGTTAAAATTGTATCTTTCGAGATGAATATTTGACCGTTTGCATCCACAATATCTTTTAACACTCGTTTTCCTGTTAACATATCAATTTGTTTTCGACGCAACTCATCAAGTTCAGTTTCAACTGTTTTTGGAGCAATTTGTTCAATAAGGGGCTCTACTTGCGTCCCTTTTAGTGACAACAATTCACTCACGTCCGAAACAACTGTTTGCTGTGCATCTTCATGAACGATTAATAGCTCTTTTCCATACGTAATGACGTGATCAGCACGAACGACGCGACAGTCGTTTCCGATTTGCACTTCAATGCCTGTAATTTGTCCTGTTTCTTCATCTATATAAAATTCTGTTGCTTCTCCAAGCAGTTGACCTTTTCTTGTCATCACTTTTGCTTGTTTAATCGCAATTTTTTTATTGACAAGCTCATTCGCAATGGGAATAACGTTTAAGTCAAGAACAGCTCGTTCTTCTTCAACCGTTACCGCAAACTCCCCAATTCCGATCACATTTCGAAACGGAATTGCTTTCATACTAATTTCCCAATTTTCTTGGTCAACAATTAAAAAATCGACTGTTCCTTTTTCTGGATTTACAACAAGTGACTTTACTTGTCCAAGTTGAACTCCGTTTTGAATACTAATGACTGGAAGACCAATAACTTGTGTGCTACTTTTCATTTTTTCCACCCCATTTTTTGTTCAGCGTAATGTATCATATGTGTTAATTGTTGTTGAATCATTGGATAAGACCCATATTGAGCATACAATTGTTTTGCAAAAAGATGTAGCTTTTCATATTGTTTTGAAGCGACATAATGCTCCATTAATACATTTGCAAATGTATAATAATCTTGTTCGTGTAAGCGAGGATGTAAATGTTTATGAATAAGCTGTTCGTATTCCGCGTCCGATAACGACGGGCGCATCGCGTATAAAGAAGCAAGTAAATTTTTTAGCAAAGGTTTTGGAAGTATACGTAAAGGTTCATTTGTGTTTTCTCCCGCGGTTGTTTCCTTCTCGTCATATACGCTCTGGAACGTTTGTTCTTCATAAACAACCACTTCTTCAATTATCGGAATGTTTGTCCCTTCGTCTTGCTCGTGTAAAGCATGATCGATACTCGGAATAATATCCATTTCTTGCTCGCCAACTGTATGTACGACAAAACTCTGTAACGTCGTTTCGCTTTCATGTCGTTCGTTAGCCATTTGTTCGATCGGTTGTTCTACGATAGCGAGCGTTTCTATATCAAACCCTTCTTTTGTTTCACTCTCAAATGCTTCATCGCGTGACGTTTCATTACTTGTTTCGCTAAGCAAATCATCCCACCGTTCTTGCATGATAAACGCTTCGTCTACATCTATGTCATCGTTTTGTAACGGTTCAATGACATCGTCCATATCCGCGATCGGTTCAATCGTATCATTATATTCATCTTTTAACGGCTCGATCACAACGGGTTGCTCGACTTCCTGCCAATCACCCTCACTCCATTCGACATCTATGTCATCTACTTGTTGCAACTCATTTTTCGGATTTTCTTCCACTGCTTCTTTCCTAATAAGCGGCTGTTCATCCTTTCGCTCATCTTCTCCGTCATCTTCGACAATCAAATCGTGCTCATAAATGCGTGCATAAAATAAATGACCGAGCTTTTGTTCAAGTAAATATGTGCTAGCAATCACTAAAAGTAAAAGAAATAATGCCGCCTGCCAAAGTGGAAATTGCTCAAGTGCAACTATGCCAAAGACGCTTAATAAACAAGCTACTGTTAATAAAAGAGTAATCCCTTTTTTTGTCCATCCAAAAGGCAAACGCATATAGATGGGGATTAAGATGAGAAAAAAGATCGCAAAAAATAAATACGGCAAATCGCTCCCCCCATTCGCAAATGATACAACACCTAACTCTAACATATTGTATAATAAAGTTATGTATTTTAAAAGAAGGGGAAGGAAAATGTGTCAAAAGAAAATAAATATTTTTTATAACAAACGTGGCTTCACGTTAATTGAAGTACTATTGTCGATTGTTATCTTATCATTTGTAGTGAGCGGCATGTTCATGTTTTTCACTCATGCGATGACATACACAGCGTATAGCCAATCAAAAACCGTTGCCGTCAATATCGCTCGTGGGGTTATTCATTATATGGAACGTCTCGATTTCCAAACGATCAATGCCTATGTCCATGACCATATGACAGAACAAACACCGTTTATACGTTTCGATGCTTCGTCATGTTCCAATACATCGTTATTTCCTAATGAAGACGTATGTCAAGCTGTTTTTGCACCGACAGTTAACAACGTAACGTATGATGAAGAAGACGTACAAGCTTGGTTAATTCCATACGATCAAACGATATGGTCAAACATAAAAACAAACCCGCCAAACGAGTTTCCTAACTCTTTAAAACAAACGATTCAAAACGAGAAAGATATAAAAGAAAATGTAAGCAACTATTTACTTCGTTTATATGTTACCGTCCGTTTAAACAACGAAACAATCGTTTTAAAAGGGGTGATCGCCAATGAAAGTATTCGCTAATGAACAAGGACTAACACTTATTGAACTACTTGTCGGCTTAGCGATCACATCGATCATTGCCGCTTCTGCATATGGCGTATTTACAGCAGGAACGAAGGCGTATAAAAGGATTGGCATTGAAAGTCAATTGCGAAGTGAAGCAGATATATTGATGACAACGATTTTTAACGAACTATATGCCCTTGCGCCAGACGGTTTAAACAAAAATGAATCAAACGAGCATACATTGACGTTCGTCAATAACATAAAAAAGGAAATTGATACAAATACAGGTCTTGTCGAAGAAAAAGAAAAAGAAGGTCAAATGTTGCAAATCAAGATAGATGAAGCAACGGGAACATTACAAATAAATGATAAACAAATCACATCAAGTAATTTACGTATCGTTCCTGAACAATCAACGTTCACTTATACGTGCGTACAAGAACAAAAAAACGTATGTAAAAGCGGCGTCATTTCCATTCGTTTATCTGTTCAAGACAATGATCATCGCAACCCAAACGATCCGTTATATATTGAACCGTTTACATTGCAATCACAATTCGGGTTTTAAGGGGGGAGAGGGATGAACGAGAAAGGATATAGCCTTGTACTCGTTATGTTAACAGTCACTATCTTTTTTATTATTGGACTTACGATTTTATCCGTCAGCATATATCAAGCAAAATTTACGCAAATACGCGTAGAAGATGTCACATCGCTTCACGATGCTGTAAAAGCGGTAGAGGAAACGGTAGCTGAATTAAAAGTAAAAGTTGAACAATTGTCGTTATTAACTCCGATGCAGCTTGATCTCGATTTAGGAAATGCACAAGCTGGCTTTTTAAACGAACTTATGAATCGCCATAACGTCACAATTGAAGATATCACCGATGCAAAAGGGATAATGCGCAATAAACTATTTACACGCGTTTTTCGTATATCCGCCCCATACGGAAACAAAATGGTCACACGTGAAGTGATTATTACGAACGCGCCGAGCTTTTTAAAATATGCCCTTGGTTCGCGTGAAAACGTTACGTTAAATGGTGGAGCATATATTGACGGCAACATATACACAGAAAAAGATATATACGTCACAAACGTTGCTAACTATATTTACAACTCAACGCTTTATTCCGTACAAACGAGCTTTCCGACGACTAGTGAAAAAAGTATATTGTTTGTTGAAGGCAATCGTTATGCGTGCGATCATGGAAATGGAGCGAGAAGTTGTTACACCGTATCAACTGCATTTACAAAAAACATGAACGATTTTACATCGGGTTCACTGTTGTTTCAATACCAAGGACCAAGCGTTCAAAAAGAACAAGATGACTTTATTGATGTAAATTTTGATTTGACATTAAAAGATAAATTACTATCAGCGGCTGGTATTGATGGATTTGATCCGAGCAAACAAGCTCAATATCAAAGTCTTATTTCTTTATCATTATCCGAGCTTGTCGAACAAATAAAATCGTCATTTGTGACTGTTGTTGTGAATGACTCAAGCGATTTACCAACCGCATTAGAAGGTGCGATTGCTAGCGGAAAATCTATTTTCCTTGATACAAGTACCGTTCCGTATGTCGATATTACGTCGTTAACTTTAAATGATGAGCAATGGCTCATTGTAAACGGCGATTTGACTTTAGAAAATGCAGGAAGTTCCTCTTTACAAATAAAAGGAAACATGATTGTACTCGGCAATTTAACGATTACAGGACAAGTGGCATTCGATTCTACCGTATACGTCAATGGAAATACGTCCATTTACAATACGACAATTAGCGGCTTAAATGGGAAAGAAGTTGTGTTATTAACAAAAGGGGAACTCGAAATTGCTCGTGTCAATGAATTTACAAACCATTTTTCATTCACAACACCAAACTTAAAAGGATTTTTCTATACAGACAGCAATGCCGTGATTTATGCTGTCGGATCATATATAAATATTGAAGGTGGGCTATTTGCTCGCGGCAATAGCTCCATTATTCCGTACACAGATGAAAACGGGTTGATTGTGAATACGTATCGTGGTGAAACGAATGATAACGGAACAAATCTTTCATTTCAAACGCCTATCTCATCAGAAGAAGAACAAAAACAATATGCTCGTTTTGTCGTGAAACATAATAGAGATGTGTTTATTAACCGCGGACTTGGTTTACCGCTTGTTAAGCAGCTTGCCGTTATTGTCGATGAAATACGGGTACAATGAAAAAAAGGAGCTATTTGGCTCCTTTTTCCTTTAGCTGTTTTATAATGTTTTCGTGTTTCCAATATTGCGCAAGAGAAAGTGCGGTGTTGCCGATTTTGTCTTTCACATGCACATCGGCTCCGTAGCGAAGCAAGAGCGCCACTAATTCATCATAACCATACTCGGCTGCGACCATTAACGGGGTTTTTCCGATGTTTGTTTTCGCGTCTACATTCGCACCCTTCTCTAGTAAATATGTTGCCACATCAATAAAATTTCGTTCCACTGCTTTATATAGCGGGGTTTCACCATCTTTATTGGCGATTTCCATATTTGCTCCGCGCTCATATAAAAAACGAACAACATCGATATTTCCAGCCTGCACCGCAAGCAATAATGGCGTTTCACCTTGTTTATTTTCTGCATTGACATCAACGTCGTATTGACAAACGAGTTGAACGAGGGAAACGTCCCCACTCCCTGCCGCAATATGCAAGGGAGTATTATTTTCTTTGTCTTTCTCTCGAACCGTCTCTTCATTCACTATTTGTTTCACCATTTCAATATTTTCTTCATCACCTTGAGCTAAGGAAGAAGCGAGCGCAAAATGAAGGGGAGGAAGCGGCATGACAGCCGACTTTCCTCCAGCTTTTAATAGTTTCACCGCAATGTCGCGCTGACCGGTACGCATCGCCACATCAAGCGGTGTTTCATTTTTTATTTTGAAATTAATATTTTTTTCTTTTTTCATATAGTCACGCACTGCTTCAACGTTTCCTTGCTCAATCGCCCGAATAAATTTTTGTTGTTTTTCCTCTTGCGACGGAAAGCACCCGCTTAGCAAGCTGATGATGACAAATAGCATCACCACTTTTTTCATACGTATCCACACCCTTTATTAGTACAACCAGCCGTTTTTATTTCCGCCTTTCATTGGATCTGTCGCATGTTCTACGATACGAATGACCGTTGATGCCGTCCACGTTTTTCCATTTTCATCGATCAATTTTACCGTTAATGGCGTTTCACCGAGACGTTTCGCAGTCACTTCTCCATTCGAATCAACAACCGCATAATAACTATTACCGATCGTAAATGAACGGCTCACAATTTTTGTCGTCGCATTTGCTGGAATTGGTGAAATGTACGGTAATACATTGATTGTTTTTCCTTTTTGCACAACGAGCGTTGATGGAAGTGAAATACCTGTTAACGGTGAACCGACATGAACGATCGCTGTACCAATGACACCGTTATGCGCTTGCGCGGTAATTGTCACTTGCCCTGTGCTCACACCTGTAACCTTTCCATTGTCATCAACCGAAGCGATATTCGGATTCGATGATCGCCATGTAATTGTCTTATACGTTGCATCGTTTGGTGCAACTGTTGCTGTGAGAGTAGCTGTTTCACCGATGTTCATATTGACAACAGTTGGCGATACGACAACGGCAGTTACTGGGATCGCTTGAACGGTGACAGTAACCGTTTTTTGAATGAGTTCATCGTTTCTGTTAAATGCTTGAACAGTTAACGTTGTAACCCCTTCTTTTAATCCAGTAATTGTTCCGTTTGTTCCATTCACTTCCGCATACAAACTATTTCCTAGTGAATAAGAGACCGCTTTTTTCGCGTCTGCTGGTGATACGGTAATTGGAATTGGAATCGTTTCACCAACGTGAACAGTAAAATCGTTTATTGTGATCGAATCAACGGGGATGCGTACAATAACCGTCATCGTTGTTGTTTTTACGTTACCAAACATATCTTTTACTTTTACTGTCACTTGTGCAGTTCCTTCTTGTATTGCGGTAATGACGCCGTTTTGGTCAATAGAAATGATTTGTCCGTTGCTATTTTCACTCCATTCTACTGAGGCGATCGTTGCTTCTTGCGGCAAGACGTTTAGCAATAATTGCGCATTTTTCGGCACGCCGCGGTTTACGAAAATGGTACTCGGCAGCGTAACATCTGTAATTTTGTAATTGGAAACAAACGATAAAGCGTTAAATGATAGATTGACAAGTTGTGCATTTACATCTTTATACGTCAGTTTTGCTTGCAATAACGAAAACGTTCCTTTTGTTGTCGGTTTCACTTGAATCGCGAACGTTTGTGATTCAGCGATATACGTCGTTCCTGATTTGATAAACGAAATGTCTGGCAATACCCCTTTAATTGTATATCCTTCTGTAATTGTTCCTTGTTTTGTAAATCCACTCGGCAACGAAACGACTTCAATGCCTGCTGGCAATTTTTCTTCAAATGCAACGTTTGTCACTTTTAACAACGTGTTCGTTAATAACGATAATGGTTTTGGTGTAAGTGTGTATTGTATCGTCATCGCCTCATTAACTGGGATGAGCGTTTTTGAAATCGTTCGACTGACTTCAATATTTGCCGATACTTTTTCAATGACGACTTGAAATTCTTTCGTTACTTTCGCTCCCCTTGCGTCGGTTGCTTCAATTTTTATTTTCGCTGTTCCACCGTTTGGCATATTGTGCGGAAGCGATTGGATAATTGTTGTGCCGTTTGGTACGTTGTTTTGCGCATACACTTCTTGATCGTTTAACCATACTTTCGTAGAAAACGTTCGATCGACTAAATCTAAATCTTCCACTTTATACGATAGCTCAATTGGCTGATTGCTAGGAATTTTTTCATTTTCTTGTGGCGTAATGACCGTCAATTGCGGTGCATGGTTCGAACCGAAAAACGCACGATACATTGTATTGACAAATAATTTTTGTTCATCTTCTGGGAATGCTGATGTTGTCCCTACATGCCCTGTTCCTGAGTATGTGACGTTTCCATTGGAATACGTATAATAATGGTTCCAGCTATCGTGTACATCACGAGGAGATCCATTAATATTGTACCAAGGGATTACATCCTCATTTTCTAAATTCAGTGTATAATATTGATTGTGCGTTGTTGCGATTGTAATGCTGTCGCCTAATGCAAATGGATAGTTTGTCATTAAACCGCTATTTACTTGTTTTGTACTTGTCGATGGATTTGGTGCACCGTTTCCTAAATCCGTTTGCGGTTGAATTTGTTGCACAATCGGACCGAACTCATTTACCCATACATTATTTGCTCCAAACATCACATCATGTGTAAACATAACGCTTTGACCAGACTGAATAAAGTTTTTAACGGATTGAACTGTATTTTGGTTTAAAGAAATAACAGAACCACATCCGTTATAACAATCTGCAAAACCGAAAATAATCATATCATATTTACCATTAATGACTTCATGTGAATAATTTGGCTCGTACGCCTTGCTTTTTTGAAAATCTGCTAATGTTGTTACGTCAATACTAATATGATATTCATTTGTACGACTTAAAAAGCTCGGATTCATATTTTTTGTATTTAATAAAGAACTTGCATCGTTCCCTTTACGAATTTGTAACACTTTAATATTTGCTGCAACATCTTGAAACTTCACAAACCCTTTTTCATAATCTTTTAATGCACTCGTTTCATCAACAATTTCTACTTTCCAATAACGTGGTCCAGAATAGCCTGCTGGAAGGGTGTATGAAATCGTTCCTGTTGCCCCTTGCACTTGTTTTGATGCAACAATTTCTTCGCTCGTATATTTGTCGTTAAAATCAGAGTCAATATATAAGTTGACAGTCAGTAATTTATTTTGAAATTGCGCATAATTGGTGATTTGGTATACGAACGACAATGTGTCCCCTTTTTTATACGTTTGTGTAGAAGATGGGATATGTGTTAACACCAAACGAGGACGTTTCGTGCCATTTGTTGCAAAATAGTTTTTCATGTTCGTATTCGTTGTAAAGAAAATGACGTTTGTTTTTGATTTCCATGCATTGGATTGAGAGTAACTATACAATTTACTTGTTGGATACTTTTTCACGCTACTGTCATGAAGAAAAACAGGCAATCCTTTGTCAATATAAAATTGTTTTATTTGTCCAGCTTTCAAATCTGTCACATCGTTTAAAATATTCGTTGTATTATGCGATGCACTTCTATTGCTGCTCGTTGTCATGCCTAGTTTTGTTGGATTATAATCGCCACTCGAAATCACAATCGCATCATATTTACCGTCTAATTCATCGCGCAAAGCGACAAAACGTTTCATCGTCATCGTTGTCACATTGATATTCGACGTACTTCCTAATTCTTGTTTTAACGGTGATGAAGATAATTGATTGGCATGACTAACAATTTCAAGAACATTGTATGTGATATTGTTGTTAGCACGTACAGTGATGACAGGAATGAATAATGGAATGAGCAAAAGAAGCGTTAAAACTACTGAAACAGCCCTTTTCACCTACCTCTCCCCCTTTCAAAACTCCTACTTTTTATCTATTATACCATCAATTTTCGTCTTACTTATATTTATTTTTTATAAAATTTCGTACGTTTGAAATGAAATAAAGTGAACCTGTAATTAAAATAATATCATCTTTGGCAACTTGTTTCCGTTTTTCTTTTAACCATTGTTTCCAATCGTTTGTCCATTGCACGTTTGGATGCGTCGCTTGTTCCGCAAGTTGTTCGGCGGAAAGGACACGTGGAAAATCAAACGTCGTAAACGTCATCGTTTCAGCAATCGTTTCTAGTTTTCGAATCATCGCTGTGACCGGTTTATCGCCTAACGCTGTAAAAAGGACATGCACACGATGGTTCGGATAGTGAGCGTTCATCGTCGCCACAAGGCTAGCGATTCCTTCTTCGTTATGCGCCCCATCAATAATAATAAGTGGGCGATCGTTCATCTTTTCAAATCGTCCGATCCATTGTGCTTGCCGAACCCCATTATACATATGTTCGCGCTCGATAAGAAACGAATAGTACGTTCGTAAATAATCGGCTGCCATAAGGGCAAGTGCGGCGTTTTTCACTTGATGCGCACCGAGCATTGTTGTTGTTACATCGTCATATGAAGCGAAAGGTGTTTGCAGTGAAAAACGTTCTCCATCCGCAGTTGGCTCATGAGCAAAAGCAGTAAAATCACGGTCAATGACGTATACTTTTGCCCGCACAGATGCTGCTTTTTCTTCTACGACACGCAGCGCTTCAGGCTGTTCGATCGCAGTAATCAAAGGGACGCCAGCCTTTATAATGCCCGCTTTTTCAAATGCGATTTGTTCGAGTGTATCCCCTAATATATGTATATGATCGTAGCCGACATTTGTAATCACCGATAAAAGCGGATAAATGATGTTCGTTGAATCTAAACGACCACCAAGTCCAACTTCAAAAATGACGACGTCTTGCACGTTCATTTTACCGAAATAATAAAGCGCCATGGCGGTAATGACTTCAAACTCCGTCGGCCCACCTAATTCCGTCTGTTCTAACTGTTCTGCTAAAGGCTGAATGATTTGCACAAGTTTGATCAGATCGACATCGCTAATCGGTTGTCCGTTTATGCTAATGCGTTCATTAAACTGTTCAACGTACGGCGATGTAAATGTTCCAACACGATATCCCGCTTCTTGTAATATATGACGTAAAAAGCAAACGGTCGATCCTTTTCCGTTCGTCCCACCGACATGAATCGCTTTGATGCGGCGCTCTGGATGATCGAGCTTTTCCATCATCCATTCCATTCGTTTAAGCCCCGGCTTCACTCCTAGTGATAGACGGCTATGAATCCAATCGACTGCTTCTTTATATGTAAAAACCATGAAAAATCCCTCCTCTACAAAATGAAAGACGAACCCAAAGTGGATTCGTCTTCATCATAAAACTATTGCTTTAATTGTGCAAGACGGGCGCGAACAGCTTCACGTTTTTCTATATAGTCCCGCTCTTTTTTCCGCTCCTCTTCCACAACGTGCGCTGGCGCTTTCGCTAAAAAGCCTGCATTGCTTAATTTCTTTTGCACACGCTCGACTTCTTGATCGAGTTTTTGCAACTCTTTTTCAAGGCGTTTCACTTCTTCTTCAATATTAATTAATCCTTCAAGCGGCAAGCTTAGTTCCGCACCTGTCACAACAGCCGTCATCGCTTTTTCAACAGTTGGAATCGCTGTGCCAATCACAAGTTCACTCGGATTGCAGAAACGCTCAATATATGAGCGGTTTTTCTGAAGGGTATTCGCAATTTGCTCGTCTTTCGCTTTAATGTACAGCGTAATTGGCTTGCTTAGCGGCGTATTCACTTCTGCGCGAATGTTGCGCACCGCACGAATCATATCAACAAGTAAACGCATTTGTTCAGCCGCTTCATGATTGCTTAGTTCAGGACGAACTTCCGGCCATGGAGCAACTGTAATCGACTCTCCTTCATGCGGAAGTTGTTGCCAAATTTCTTCAGTCACAAACGGCATAAACGGATGAAGGAGGCGCATCGTTTGATCAAGCACATAAGCAAGCACTGAGCGCGTCGTCTTTTTCGCTTGTTCGTCGTCACCGTATAGTGGCAATTTTGCCATTTCGATATACCAGTCGCATAAGTCGTCCCAAATGAAGTTATATAACACGCGACCGACTTCACCAAACTCGTATTTATTTGCGAGTTTTGTTACCGTCTCAATTGTTTCGTTTAGGCGTGTTAAAATCCAATGATCGGCAACCGATTTTCCGCCATGTAAGTCGATGTCTTCATACGTGAATCCTTCCATGTTCATAAGCGCAAAACGAGACGCATTCCAAATTTTATTGACGAAGTTCCATGTCGCTTCAACTTTTTCTGTGCTAAAGCGCAAATCTTGACCTGGCGCGCTTCCTGTCGCTAAAAAGTAGCGAAGCGAATCCGCACCGTACTGATCGATGACATCCATCGGATCGACGCCATTGCCAAGCGATTTACTCATTTTCCGTCCTTGTGCATCGCGCACGAGTCCGTGAATAAGGACATCTTTGAACGGACGTTTTCCAGTGAATTCAAGCGCTTGGAAAATCATGCGCGATACCCAGAAGAAAATAATATCGTAACCTGTAACAAGCACATCTGTTGGATAATAACGGTTATAGTCTGCCGATGTTTCATCTGGCCAGCCCATTGTCGAAAACGGCCAGAGCGCAGAGCTAAACCACGTATCTAATACATCTGGATCTTGTTCCCAATTCTCGATATCTGCTGGTGGCTCATGGTCTACATACACTTCGCCTGTTTCTTTATGATACCATGCTGGAATGCGATGTCCCCACCAAAGTTGGCGAGAAATACACCAGTCGCGGATGTTTTCCATCCAATGTAAATACGTTTTTTCAAATCGTTCTGGAACGAAATTTACTTTTCCTTCTGTTTTTTGTAGTTCAATCGCAGCTTCAGCGAGCGGCTTCATTTTCACAAACCATTGCGTCGACAAATACGGTTCTACGACGGCACCGCTACGCTCGCTATGACCGACTGCATGCATATGTTCTTCGATTTTAAATAGCACGCCTTGTTCTTGTAAATCTTTCACGATTTGTTTACGGCATTCGAAACGATCAAGTCCCTTATATTGAAGCGCATTGTCGTTCATTGTGCCGTCTTCGTTCATGACAAGAATGCGCGGCAAGTTATGACGGTTTCCAATTTCAAAGTCGTTTGGATCATGTGCTGGTGTAATTTTCACCGCCCCGGAACCGAACGACATATCGACATACTCATCACCAATAATCGGAATTTCACGACCGACGATCGGTAAAATGACTGTTTTTCCGATCAAGTGTTTGTAGCGCTCATCTTCTGGATGAACGGCAACCGCTGTATCACCAAGCATCGTCTCTGGACGAGTCGTTGCCACTTCGATATAGCCAGAACCGTCTGCAAGCGGATAGCGCATATGATATAGCGCACCTTGCACATCTTTGTACACGACTTCAATGTCCGATAATGCTGTTTTTGTTACTGGATCCCAGTTAATAATGTACTCGCCACGATAAATAAGCCCTTTTTTATATAACGATACAAATACTTCCCGCACTGCTTTTGATAATCCTTCATCAAGCGTAAAGCGCTCCCGCGTATAATCGAGCCCAAGTCCAAGCTTCGCCCATTGAGAGCGAATATGCCCTGCATATTCCTCTTTCCATTTCCACGTCTCTTCGACAAATTTTTCACGCCCTAAATCGTAGCGTGTTTTTCCTTCGTTGCGGAGCTTTTCTTCTACTTTTGCTTGCGTCGCAATTCCCGCATGATCCATGCCTGGAAGCCATAAGACGTCATATCCTTGCATGCGCTTCATGCGCGTAATAATGTCTTGTAACGTCGTATCCCACGCATGTCCTAAATGAAGCTTACCTGTCACATTTGGCGGTGGAATGACGATCGTAAACGGTTTTTTCGTTTCATCGCTTGTTGCCTCAAAAAACTTTCCTTTTAGCCACCATTCATAACGGTTTGCCTCGACAGCACGGTGGTCATATTTTGGCGGTAACATAAAAAATCCCTCCTTCACTAAAATAAAAAACTCCTTTCATCCGAAAAGGACGAAAGGAGACTCTTTCGCGGTACCACCTTTTTTCTTAAGCGATGCTTAAGCACTCAAATCGATAACGGCGATGCACCGGCTTCTTCTACTTTCGTTCGAAGAAGCAGCTCCAGGGCGACCTTCCGACGACCACAAACCTAGGAAATCTCGCAGCTACTGATTTCCCTCTCTGCAAGGCGGGTTGCGCCGTACTCTTCCCTATCTTCGCTTTTTTCTATTCATACATAATACTATATAAAAATCATATAAATCGTCAATAAGGTTTGCCACATTTTCACTCCTTTATACATATGATAAAAAGAAAAGCTCCAACATATGGAGCTAACCATTTGAAAAGGAAGTGAACATATGCGTAAACGTTTCAATCCGTACGCTTGGCCGCCGTGGCTAAGGAAGCTGCGCTTTATTGCTGAACAATGCATCATCCCGATTACCGTTGTTCAAGCGATTCGCACCATTTTATTTCCAACAACAATCGACGTTATTTTACTCGCTATTTTTATTTTTCTTTCATTCGCGTTACATTACGATTGGATTTGATTCGTTTGTTTTTCTTCTTCCCATTTTCCGATGACATATTCGATATTTTTCATTTGCCAATATGCCCGTTGCCAAGTAGCGGTGAATTGTTGCTCATGACGTTGTTGTTCGTACTGATGAATGAGACGAACAAACCGATGCGGATCGACAAGTAAATGAAAAAATAATAACCGCTCATCTTCTTCAAGCGCTAATGTTTGTTCATACTGTAAAAGCCATTGTACTGCTTCATCACATACAATCGGATACGTATGCAAATATTGGCGAAAAAAGAAAAGTAAATCGTGAAATGGAGGAGCCCAACGCGCTTGTTCAAAACTAATAAAATACGATGTACCATCATTTCGTTCGACATAATGGTGAAACGACGGGCGACCATGAATATAGCAAATGCGCACCGTCTTTTTTTCTCGCATTCGCTCACGCCACTCATTTAACGTATGTTCAGAAAACGAAATGGCGCGCATAATGTCGAAAAAATGGGTGCAACATTGCAGTTGAAACGGCGACATATACCATTGTTTTTCACATTGTTCAATATATTGAGTTAATGTTTGTTTTGTTTTTTCAAGTGAGATTTTTCGTTCCTTATAATATGACTCGATTTCCGTTTCCATCGTTTGTATTTCCTTTAACGAATGTTTATGCCATCGTGCTAAATCGTGAAAAAATGACGATGTTGGATCCGTTTTTTCTTTTAACCAAGGCATCATATAATACCATTGCCCATCTCGCTTTTTCGTTTCGTAAATCGGAATGGCAAGCGGTATACGTAAGCGATGGGCTTGTTCAACCGCCTGCCAATGTGCCAATGAATCGATTCGTTTGAGCGCATATGTTCTATTTGCCATTTCCCATTTTTGTATACGCTCATGTTGTAATTGCACCGTTTTCATCATCGTACAACCCTTTTACACTTTACTTGGCGTTGGAATGTATAGCAACTGCCCTTCGTGTATATCCGCACCGCTTTCTAAATGATTTGTACGCAACAACTGTTGGACAGATACGTCGTATCGCTCGGCAATCTTGTCCAACGAATCACCTTGTTGGACGATACAAATTTTTAAACGAGCAAACGCCTGTTCTTCATTTTTTTCGAATAACTTTGTTAAATATAAGGCGTTTTCATTTCGTTTTTCGCTTGTATCTCTCCCTTTCATTTCAAGTTGAAAGGTTTGTTTTTCCTCTTTTAGTTGTTCACATACTTCTTTGTTTTCTTCCCCTCGTCCATCATGTATGTCTTCAATTTGTTTCACTTCATGTTGAGCCTTTATTTCCTTACTTTCTATTGTTTCTATTCGCTGTTCTTTTTGAGCACTATATAATTGATCTTCTTCCACTTGTTCACTTTCTTCATGAAACATATAAAACGGCGGAACGTTGACGATACTTCCTTGATCCTCTTCCATTTCTCCTTGTTGATATACTTCTTCTCTTGCGACCACTTCAAACGGTTCGAAATCGTCTACATTGTATGGCTCCCATTCGTCATCTTCACGATCATCGTCCATTTGAATGCCGTGAATAGCTACTTCCGCAATGAGACGCAATTCATGTTGCCTTAAATCATAATCAAATGATTCAATCAATACGTATACTTGTTCGAGGTCGGCAATTCGCTCTTTCGGTACAGTGACGTCAATCGGAAATTGATGCAAAAATTCACCAATTTGTTCATCGTTTATACGGACATGCTCAACGTAGCGAACGGCCTCAACCGATGGATCGTCCTCTCCATCTTCTTCTCGTTTCGCATACTCCCCTGACAGTTCCAACATCCCGCGAATATACACATAATCTTCTTGCTCCTCGATCGTAATCGTCGGTTGTAGCGAAATCGATAATAATTGATCAACGTGATGTTCACGTCGAAAGGCAATCGCTTCTTCAATTGAAAAACGCAACATGCTCATCTCTCCTTCAACGTCCAAGTCATTTCACATTACTATGATTATGAAGTGGAAAAAAGAAGTATGCATAAAAAAAAGCGATGCCCTAGAGGCGATCGCTCATTTTCGCAAACGCACGGCGCGCTGCTTCGATTTTTTTTTCGATGTCTTCATCCGTATGCTCGTCAACAGTGACAGGAATGTATCCTACCATGTTCTTTAATTTAAATATTCATTTTCCCACTTTTTTTGTTTTTCTACAGGACTCATTTCTGAAAGATCGTCATATCCATAGTTGATTCTCATTCGACCTGTGTTATCCAAAATGTAAGTTAAATTTGTCCATGGTTCTTGGTTTTGCACTCTGAACTCATTCCAGAGCTCTTCAAAACATTCATAGAGCTCTCGCTTTAACTCTTTATAAAAACGTTTGTCTACTTGAAAAATATCCGGGATATCTAAGCTATATACAGGCTCTGCTCTATTTACTGGATAGTAATAAAAATATACTTGAGAAAATCCTTCCCTAACTTCAGCGTACAGCAATATTTTTTCCCAGTCTTCTTGAATCATATCAATTAAGATATTCGCAATTTTTTGGTATAATACTTCCATTTGTTTAGTTTCCAAATCTATTTACCTCCTGCATAATTAGTTAAGGTAACTTCGTATTTCTTTCCGTCAATCCTGTATTCCACTTCGAATTTAGCAGGGCGCGAAGCATCCCCCTTATAAATAGGTTCAATTTTTACTTCGACCGTTTTCCCCTCTTCTAACGCCTTTTTCCATGTGTTTTCTAATGATTTATACTCACTCCTATTTAGCGTAGCATTCATTGGTACTAAGTTATCAATATCGCCAGACCCTTTAAATATACTTGCTATTAAATGACCACCCTCATCGTTTGGCAATCTATCTTCCCTTCCTACTACTTTTTGAGCGTATGAATTTCGGCCAGCTTTTCCTAACTCTAATTTAGCTTCAACGCTAGAAATACGCCCCCTATCATCCGTAGTATATCGATATCCTTCTTTTGTTGCGTACTCTACATTTGACTTTAACGTCTTTTTACGATTGATCCTTGTGTATTGTTCACCATATTTAATATTCTCTATTCCCTTGAAAGCTTTCTCTGAAACACCTTCATTCCGACTTAGTTGCTGGGACAAATCGCTTGCACTTTTGGAGAAGTTTGTGATTCCTGTTTTCATCATCCCCCCTCCAACAGTCATTCCTGCAGCACCAGCAGCCATTGCAGGAACCCCAGCAAACGCTCCACCTCCGCTCAAACTAACTACTGCTCCACCTGCTCCGATCACAGAGGATATCTCGGTTACTTTCATCCCACCTATCGTCCATACCGCATGCCCTACCATCTGACCTGCTTCGTATGCGACGGGGTGTTTGCTATCGTAAAATCTTTGTTGCACAGCATTAAATGTTACATCCGCCAACGCCGCATCGCCTGCGCCTCTAACAAACTCTATCGTGCTGTCGATCGGGTGTTTTGAAAACTCGTGGATGGATTTTTCGATGTTTTTTCCCACTTGCCGAACCGTTCGCTCGGCGTTTTGTCCCGCATTGATTATACCATGAACCGCCTGCTTAGAGGCATGCTCTGCTTTCTTTTCTAGTTGATATGCACCGCGTTCGATCGTTTTCTCCGTATCTTTGATCTCTTGCTTTATCTTATGTCCGATCGGATGAACCACTTCGGACACAGCTTTTTTCACATCGTGAACGACGTGCTTTGCCGCTTGCTCCGACTTCTTTTCCGCCTCGTGAAACGCTTTTTGTGCCTTCTCACTAATATGTACCGTATCTTTCACTGCTTGTTTCGCGGAACGTTCCACTTTCTTTTCGATCTTTTGAGCCGCTTTCTCCGCTTGTTTCACCTCGTGGACAACGTGCTTTACCGCTTGTTCCGCTTTCTTTTCCGCTTGATGAAAAGCTTCCTTTGCCTTTTGGCTAATGTGTACCGTATCTTTTACGACCTGTTTCACCACTGGCTCGACTTTCTTTTCTACTTGCTGAGCGGTTTGCTGAATGGTCTTCTCTACTTTTTTGACGTCATTTGCTACATGCTTTACCGTCTGTTCTACCTTTTTCTCGACAAAATGTCCTAATTTGCTTAATGAACTCCAAAAAGACATCTCTCCCGCTCCTTTGACTCTGTCCTTTTGTTAAAACAACGTTCGTTGATAAGCCATGCTCGATGAAAAAAACCACTCCTTTCGCATGTAATCGAATGATGATTGAATAATAAAAAAAAAAAACATCAATTCTGTCAATAAAAATTTTGTTCTATCCTTCTATATTTTTGATAAAAAACAGAGAGCTACTTACGCTCTCTGCTTCTTGTAAACATTTGCTTCCCTTTTAAGACATTAGTTTCGCAAACGCACGGCGCGCTGCTTCAATTGTTTTTTCGATATCTTCATCGGTATGTGCAGTCGATAAAAACATGCCTTCAAACTGCGATGGTGGCAAGAAAATTCCTTCATTCGCCATTTCTTGATAATAACGAGCAAATAAATTTAAATCGGACGTTTTTGCCGTTTCGTAGTTTGTAACGCGCTCATTCGTAAAAAACATGCCGATCATCGAACCAGCTTGGTTAATCGTGTGTGGAATGCCGTACGCTTTTGCCGCTCCGCTTAATCCTTCCGCTAAACGATTCGCTTTTTTCTTAAACTGCTCGTACGTTTCTGGCGTCAATTGACGCAACGTTTCATAACCTGCTGTCATCGCCATCGGATTTCCCGATAACGTGCCCGCTTGGTAAATTGGACCGCTTGGCGCAATTTTCTCCATAATCTCAGCACGACCACCATACGCCCCGACAGGAAGCCCACCACCGATGACTTTTCCAAGACATGTTAAATCAGGCGTGACACCGTAATATCCTTGACCGCTATAGTAGTCGACACGGAAACCGGTCATTACTTCATCAAAAATAAGAAGCGCACCGTATTCATTTGTCACATCCCGTAACCCTTGTAAGAAGCCTGGCTCTGGCGGAACGACTCCCATGTTTCCAGCAACAGGTTCGACAATAACTGCCGCGATATCTTCACCGAACTTTTCAAACGCATATCGCACGCTTTGTAGGTCGTTGTACGGTACAGTAATCGTATGTTGCGCAACCGTTTCTGGCACCCCCGGGCTATCTGGCAAGCCGAGCGTCGCGACACCTGATCCCGCTTTAATCAAAAGTGAATCGCCATGTCCATGATAACAGCCTTCAAACTTTACAATTTTATTTCGTCCTGTATAGCCACGCGCTAGGCGAAGAGCGCTCATCGTCGCTTCCGTTCCTGAGCTAACCATGCGAATGATTTCAATGGACGGCATGCGCTCCATCACGAGTTTAGCGAGTTCATTTTCGATTAACGTTGGAGCTCCGAAGCTTGTCCCTGTTTCTGCTACTCGTTTTAGCGCCTCAACGACTTGATCGTTTGCGTGGCCTAAAATAAGCGGTCCCCAAGATAAAACGTAATCAATATATTCATTGCCGTCAATGTCATAAATTTTTGATCCTTTTCCATGGGCCATAAAAATTGGAGCCATTTTTACCGCCTTAAATGCGCGCACTGGACTGTTTACACCGCCAGGCATAAGCTTTACTGCTTCGGCATACGCCGCTTTTGAACGTTCATAGCTGCGCATTATTTTTCCTCCTTTAACCAACGAGCTACATCTTTTGCGAAATACGTTAAAATTAAATCCGTTCCTGCTCGTTTCATGCTCGTTAACATTTCAAGTACAACCGCTTTTTCATCGATCCAACCGTTTTGTGCCGCTGCTTTCACCATCGCATACTCTCCGCTTACGTTATAAGCGACGATCGGCAAATGGAAATGGTTTTTCAAATCCCGAATAATATCTAAATACGCTAGCGCTGGTTTCACCATTAAAAAGTCGGCTCCTTGATCCACATCTGCTTGCGCTTCACGAAACGCTTCTAGGCGATTAGCTGGATCCATTTGATACGTTTTTCGATCGCCAAACTGCGGGGCGCTATGAGCTGCATCTCGAAACGGTCCGTAAAATGCTGAGGCGTATTTCACCGCATAAGACATAATCGGGACATATGTAAATCCTTCTTCATCTAACGCTTGGCGAATGGCTGCGACAAATCCATCCATCATATTGGACGGTGCGATGATGTCCGCTCCGGCTTTTACTTGACTTACTGCTGTTTTCGCTAACAATTCGAGCGTATCGTCATTAATAATCGTCCCGTTTTCTACGATACCACAATGGCCATGGCTTGTATAATGGCATAAGCACGTATCGGCAATAACAACAAGTTCAGGAAACGCATCTTTTATCGCACGAATAGCACGTTGAACGATGCCGTGTTCACAATATGCTTGTGAAGCGATCTCGTTTTTCTCGTTTGGTACACCAAATACAATAATAGAACGTACACCTAATTGAACCGCTTCACGCACGTCCTCAAGCGCATAATCAAGCGACTGTTGATACACGCCGGGCATCGAAGGTACTTCATTTTTTATTTTTTTCCCTTCGACGACAAAAATCGGATAAATGAAATCTTCCATATGAAGATGTGTTTCACGTACCATAGCTCGCAAATTGGCCGTTTGGCGCAAACGGCGATGACGTGCAAATTGCATATTATTCACTCCTTGTAAAATATTGATGAAGTTGTTCAACCATCTCGTCGATTGTATATGTATGTGGACAAACGTGAACAGGAAGTCCAAGCTGAAGTGCAGTTTGTTTCGTAATCGGACCGATACATGCGATTGTGACGAAAGACAAGTCAACGTTTTCCCCTGAGACCGCTTGTACAAAACTATGTACCGTCGATGAACTTGTAAACGTGATCGCATCAATCATTCGTCGCTGAAGCAAATGAATGAGTTGTGGCTTCGCTTCTTCATTGTATGTCGTTTCGTATACAATCCAATCGGTCACGTTCGCTATGTTGCTTAATTGCTCGCGCAACGTGTCGCGCGCTAAGTTTCCTTTCACAAGCAAAATGCGCGCATTCGCTGAAAGCAACGGCTTTAACGCTTCGGCCAAACTTTCAGCAACAAACTCATTTGGAATTAAATCAACAACGACGTTTCGTTTTTGTAATGCTTTTGCTGTTTTTTCTCCTACCACTGCCACTTTTGGCCATGTGGGTGGCTTCATTTCGCCAATGTGCTCGAAAAAGTATTTGACGCCGTTTTGACTCGTAAATACGATCCAATCAAACGTATGCCACTTGTGCAACAATTCCTGATTCGTCTGTTCCGCTCGTACGATGCGAATTAACGGCAGTTCCACAGGAATCGCACCGTATCGCTCTAACGTTTGCGATAACGCTTTTGCTTGCGCTTTCTCGCGCGTCACAAGCACCCGTTTCCCACGAAGCATTTACCCCAGCTCCTTTAACACACGTTCAATGAGCTGTTTCGCTCCTCGTTCGATTAATCGCTGTGCCGCTTCCATGCCTACTTCTTCTGGTTCTGTTCCGCGCACAATTTCTTTTAACACGTCTGTTCCATTCGGCGTCGCAACAAGCGCTGTAAGCACGACGATCTCCCCATCAACGTATGCATACCCAGCCACAGGAACTTGGCAACCGCCTTCAATGCGCTGTAAAAATGCACGTTCTGCACGAACAGCGCGTTCCGTTTGTTCATCGGTTAACTTATTTAACCAATGCAATAATTCCTCATCACTTTCTCGACATTCAATAGCCAACGCCCCTTGTCCAACGGCCGGAACACATATGTCAGTCGGCAAATATTGTGTCACTACTTCTTTCGCCCAGCCCATGCGATGCAAACCAGCAGCTGCTAATATAATCGCATCATACTCATCTGTTTGTAGCTTTGCTAAACGAGTATCGATGTTGCCGCGAATCCATTGAATTTTCAAGTCTGGGCGGACAGCTAACAGTTGTGCCGAGCGGCGCAAACTGCTCGTTCCAACAATCGCTCCACTTGGCAATTGTTTAAACGGAATATGCCCTTTCGAAATAAGCACATCGCGATGATCTTCACGCTTCGGTATACATCCGATCGTTAACCCGTCAGGTAAAACGGCCGGCATATCTTTCATACTATGAACCGCAAAATCGATTTCGCCATCTAGCATCGCCTGTTCAATTTCTTTTACAAACAGCCCTTTGCCTCCGACTTTCGATAACGTCACATGTAAAATTTGATCGCCTTTTGTGACAATTTCTTTTACTTCAAATTCAAATGGGGCGCCGAGTTGTTTCAGTTGTTCAATCACCCAATTTGTCTGAGTTAGCGCCAACTTGCTTCGGCGAGAACCGACAATAATTTTCCTCATTTTTCTTTCCTCCAACAGTCGTTAAAAGTGAAATTGCGATAGCGTGCCAAACAAAAAGAAATTAATAAGCAAAATAAGAAACGATCCGATATTCCAAAGCGCCATTTCTTTTCCCTGTATCCCTTTGACAGCTCGCTTATATAAATAAAAACTGTATGTTGCAAATACAGTAAACGAACCGAGCACTTTTGCGTCATATAAAACGAAATGATCTACTTTCATGTATGCCCAAACAATACCTAAAATTAAACTTAATAATAAAACTGGCACACCGACGCCGTTTAACACATAGGAAAGATCGTCAAGCTTCGCTAAGTCGCCGAGTCGCCATAACCGTTTTCCCCATTTTTTTTTCTTTAATAGCTCATATTGAAGCAAATATAAAAGCGAAAACATAAATGAAATCGAAAATGCTCCGTACGATAAAATGGCCATCGTAATATGGATAAACAATAGCTCTGACATGAGTTGTTCAGCAATGCCAACGGTGTACGGCGTCGGTGCGAACGTATGCAATGAAAGAATAAAAAACGCTAATACGTTTGTGAAGAAGACGAGAAAATCAACGCGCAGCCATCCGTTAATTGCAAGCGATAACGTAATAAGCAGCCACGCATAAAACGACAGCCCCTCCGCGAGCGTTAAAACAGGAAATCTTTCTGTCTCCACCATTCTCGCAAAAAAGAAAAATGTTTGCATCCCCCAAACAATAGAAAGCAACCCGAAAGCAATGCGATTTGCCTTCCGGTTGTGATGAAGAAAATCGATAAAATAAAACAAAACGGACGATGCATGTAAAAGAAGCGAGAGTTCGTACCATCTCGTCATGTCAAACATATATGATCTTCCTTACGATTGAAAAGATGGTTCTGCTGCTCGCTCGTGAACGCAGCTCATCTCTTTTTGTTGCTGCTTCACTTGTTGCTCAATATTGAAAATTTTCATAAACAACTGAAGCGCTTCTTCCGCATTGTCCTCTGCAGCCAATTCTTTCACGCGCAAAATCGGATCGCGCAACAACTGGTTGACGATACTTTTTGTATGTTTGTTTAATACTTTTTTATCCCGTTCTGATAAATGTGGCAATTTTCGTTCTAAACTTTTCATCGTTTCTTCTTGAATGAGCATCGCCTTCTCGCGCAAAGCTGCGATAATTGGTACGACACCAAGCATATGCAACCATTGTTGAAACTCGTCCATTTCCTCAGCAATCATGAGCTCAATTTGCTCCGCCACTTTTTTCCGTTCCGTCAAGTTCGCTTGAACAATATCTTGCAGATCGTCAATATCATATAAAAAGACGCTATCTAACTCCGCAAGTGCAGGATCTAAATCGCGTGGTACCGCAATATCAATCATAAAAAATGGACGACCTTTACGCATTTTTTCAATGACTGCCATCGTTTCCTTTGTAATAACGTATTGGTTTGCGCCCGTCGAACTAATTAAAATATCTGCTTCTAACAGCGCACATTGCAGTTGTGATAACGGCTTAGCATCTCCGTTAAATCGTTCGGCAAGCTGCTTTGCTTTTTCAAATGTGCGATTCACCACTGTGACGCGTTTGACGCCGCTTCCGTACAAGTTTTGCAGCGCCAATTCCCCCATTTTTCCAGCGCCTAACACGAGCACGTGTTTATTTTTCAAATCGCCAAAAATTTTTTTCGCAAGCTCAACAGCTGCATAGCTAACAGATACCGCATTTGCACCAATTTCAGTTTCCGCATGTGCGCGCTTCGCTAACGTAATCGCTTGTTTAAATAGCTGTTTAAACACCGTGCCTATTGTGTTTTCTTGCTGTGCTAAAAGAAAACTTGTGCGCACTTGCCCAAGAATTTGCGTTTCTCCTAAAATCATTGAATCAAGACCGCAAGCGACGCGGAACAAATGCTCAATTGCTTCACGCTCTTCATAAATGTGCAAATATGGAACGATTTGTTCTTTATCGATCCCAAACCAATCCGCTAAAAATGTTTTTATATAATAACGCCCTGTGTTCAGCTGATCAACAACCGCGTAAATTTCCGTGCGGTTACATGTCGATACGATGACGTTTTCTAACATACTTTTTTGCTTTTGTAGCGCTTTCATCGCTTCAGCAAGTTCCGTTTGATTAAACGTCAACTTCTCACGAATTTCGACAGGGGCTGTACGATAGTTTACGCTGACAACGACGACATACATTCCCATCACCCCGAATTTTAAAGTCATCTCATTTCATTATAGCACGTCTATTTTGTTTTTTCCTTATAAAGTGTGAATACAATTTGACAACTTTCGATCTTTCTTAAATGCTGTTCATTTAGTAAACTAGTGAACAGATGCTGTTTTAAGTGTCGCACGGAATTGGGGGAATTTCAATGAAAAAACGTGGTATTTTTTCCGGCATCATTTTAATTGGTTTTGGGACGTACTTTTTAATTGAACGCTTTTTGCTTTTTCCATCTTTTCATACGTGGTCCACATTGCTGTTTATTATTGGCATCGCTTTTTTAGGTCAGGCGTATGTCGGCAAAGATTATTCCGCCATTTTATCCGGTGTTGTGTTTACAGGGGTTGGCGTTCATTTTCATCTTTCTTCTCGCCTTTCGTCGTGGCCAGATGATATAAGCGTATTGACGTTAATTATGGCGCTTGGCTTGCTCTTGCAATACGTAAAAACGAAACAAGCGTTGCTCCCTACCATTTTACTTTTTGCTTTATCATTCATTTTTTTATTTTCGCATCGGCTACAACAAGCATTTACATCCGTAACGTTTGATTCACTCATCCACATTTGGCCGTTAGCATTCATTTTACTTGGATTGTACTTATTGTTCGTGAAAAAAGGATAATTATACAAAAAATGTGGGCAATTTCACCCACATTTTTTCTTTATATCCATTTTTGTAGTGCACCCCATGCCTCATCTTTTCCTTGTCCTGTTTCCGCTGAAAAAATAATGAGCTCATCGTCTGGGATGAGACGCAATGTTTCTTTTGCTACTTTCGCATGTTGTTGCCACTTCCCGCGCGGAATTTTATCCGCTTTCGTCGCAATGACGAGCGTCGGAATGTTATAATGCTTTAAAAAATCATACATCATCACATCGTCTTTTGTTGGAGGATGACGCAAATCAACGATCAACAATGCCGCTTTCAATTGTTGGCGCGTCGTAAAATACGTTTCAATCATTTTTCCCCATGCTTCGCGCTCTGCCTTTGATACTTTCGCAAAGCCATATCCCGGTACATCAACGAAATAAAAAGCATCATTAATGCGGTAAAAGTTTAACGTTTGTGTTTTTCCCGGTTTTGATGATGTACGGGCAAAGTTTTTTCGATTAATCATTTTGTTAATAAATGATGATTTTCCAACATTTGAGCGCCCAGCAAGCGCAAACTCTGGGAGTTGTCCTGCTGGGTATTGTTCTGGCTTCACGGCACTAATGACCATTTCTACGTTTGTAATCTTCATTTTTTTCCACCTACCAAAGCATGTTCAAGTACATCATCAATATGTGAAACGAGAACAAATTGTAATTGTTTTTTTACAACTTCAGGAATATCTTCTAAATCTTTTTCATTTTCTTTCGGCAAAATGACCTTCTTTAACCCTGCGCGATGAGCGCTTAATACTTTTTCTTTCACCCCACCAATGGCGAGCACACGACCGCGCAACGTAATTTCTCCCGTCATACCAACAAAACGGCTGATCGGTTTCCCTGTCAATGCGGAAATAAGCGCAGTGACCATCGTAATCCCTGCGGATGGACCATCTTTTGGTACAGCCCCTTCTGGCACGTGAATGTGGATATCAAGTTTTTCATGAAATTCAGGATCAATCCCAAACTCTTTTGATTTCGAGCGAATGTATGTAAACGCTGCTTGAGCAGATTCTTTCATCACATCCCCCAATTGACCTGTAAGTGTCAATTTTCCTTTTCCAGGAGCAATCGACACTTCAATGGCTAACGTATCACCACCGGCTGCTGTGTACGCTAAACCTGTTGCTACCCCAACTTGGTCTTCACTTTCTGCTTGACCATAGTGATATTTTGGCTTTCCTAAAAATTCGCTCACGTTTTTTTCAGTTACAACGATGCGCTTTCGTCCTTCTGATACGATCGTTTTCGCTGCTTTACGGCAAATGGAAGCAAGCTGGCGTTCTAAGTTGCGCACACCCGCTTCACGCGTATAATAGCGAATAACTTGCATCATCGCCTCATCGCGCATATGGAGCATTCGTTTTTGTAAGCCGTGTGCTTCCATTTGTTTTGGCAATAAATGTTCTTTTGCGATATGCAACTTTTCAATTTCTGTATAGCTTGGAATGGTGATGACTTCCATACGATCAAGCAACGGTCGCGGAATTGTCGCGAGCGTATTTGCTGTCGCAATAAACATCACTTTTGATAAATCGTATGGCTCCTCAATGTAATGATCGCTAAACGAATGGTTTTGTTCTGGGTCCAACACTTCCAATAACGCTGCAGACGGATCACCACGGAAGTCGCTCGACATTTTATCAATTTCATCAAGTAAAAATACAGGGTTAATCGTTCCTGCTTTTTTCATTCCTTGAATAATACGTCCTGGCAAAGCACCAACATACGTGCGGCGATGACCACGAATTTCTGATTCATCTCGCACCCCACCGAGCGAAATACGAACGAAATGTCGATTTAACGTTTTTGCAACGGAACGAGCAAGTGATGTTTTTCCAACACCAGGAGGACCTACTAAACAAAGAATCGGCCCACGTAACGAATTTGTTAATTGTTGAACAGCTAAATATTCCAACACGCGCTCTTTTACCGTCTCAAGCCCGTAATGCTCCTCATTTAAAATTTTTTCCGCGCGATGAATATCGTGAATATCTTCTGTTTGTTTCGTCCATGGCAACGCAAGCAACCAATCTAAATAGTTGCGAATCACCCCGCTTTCAGCAGAGGCGGCTGGCACTTTTTCATAACGCTCTAATTCTTTTAGTGCGGTTGCTTTCACATGTTCTGGCATGCCTGCTTGTTCAATTTTTTCGCGCAACAAATCGATTTCGCCTGCTTTTCCTTCCTTTTCCCCGAGCTCTTTTTGAATCGCCTTCATTTGTTCGCGCAAATAATATTCTTTTTGCGTTCGCTCCATCGATTGCTTCACACGCTGGCTAATTCGTTTTTCTAAATGTAAAATTTCTTTTTCATTATGAAGAATTTGAATGATTTGTTGGACGCGTTCTTTTACATCGACCGCTTCAAGCAACCGTTGTTTTTCTTCAAGCTTTAACGGCAAATGGGAAGCGATAATATCGGCCATTCGTCCCGCTTGCTGAATGTCCATGACAGATGTATAAATATCTGCAGATAATTTTTTCGATAGCTTTATGTATTGCTCAAAATATTCAAGCATTGTCCGACGCAACGCCTCAAATTCCATATCTTCTTTTTCGTTATCGATAAACTGTTCCACTTGCACAACATAGCATGGCTCTTCGCTCACCCATTTCACTACTTTTCCGCGCGAGATCCCTTCAACGAGCACACGAAACGTTCCGTTCGGCAGCTTTAACAACTGCTTCACACGGGCAATGGTGCCCATTTCATATACATCTTCAAGTTCTGGCTCATCAATTTGTACATCTTTTTGCGATGTTAACAACACAAGATTTTCTTCAACCATTGCTTTTTCTAACGCTTGTACGGATTTTTCCCGCCCAACGTCTAAGTGCAATACTGTCGTCGGAAACACAAGTAATCCTCTTAACGGCAAGAGTGGAATGACTTTATTTTTCTTTCTCGCCACAACCCCGCACCTCCATCATACTTCTATTGCCCTATTGTATAGTACATTATGGCGTTTGTAAAATCTTTCATCGTAAAAAATCGACTTCAACGCTCGGTTGAAGCCGATTGCCTTTACATGAGCTCTGTTTTCGGTAAATGATGACGCATTGGGATAGAACGAACATGTTCGTGAAATAAAAAAGAAAGAACATCGCCAATGTGATCGACTGGAACAATTTCAATGCCTGTCACTTGTCTTAAAATCGACTGCATATTTTCGCGCGGAATAATAACCGTTTTCGCTCCAGCTTGTTTTGCTGCCTTCACTTTCGGAAAAATGCCGCCAACCGGCTTCACGTTCCCATGTACACCAATTTCCCCTGTCATCGCTATTGTTGGATCAATCGGTAAATGATAAATGGCAGAGTAAATACCAATCGCCATCGCCACACCAGCAGAAGGGCCATCAATCGGGACACCACCTGGAAAGTTTACATGAATATCATATTGATCTGCAGGCACACCAAGTGTACGCAAAACGGTAATGACGTTTTCAATCGAACCGCGCGCCATACTTTTTCGACGAATTGACTTACCTTGTCCGCCGATTTGTTCCTCTTCGACAATGCCAGTCATATTAATCGACCCTTTTTCTTTTGTCGGCAATGCTACAACTTCAATTTCTAACAACGCTCCACTATTTGGACCGTAAACCGCTAATCCGTTTACTAATCCCACTTTTGCTTCCTGCCCCACTTTTTTCTCATAACGTGGCGATAATTGGCTCGATTGAATGACCCATTCGATGTCTTGACGTAAAATTTTAGATCGTTTCTCTGAAATGACAATGCCAGCTGCGATTTGTAGCGTATTGACCGCTTCACGTCCATTCCGAGCATACATCGCGAGCTCATGAACAGCTTGTTCTTCAATCGGAAGGTTTACTTTTCCTGCTGCTTTTTCCACAATTTTAGCAATTTCTTCCCGTTCTAACTCTCTGAAAAAGACTTCCATACAGCGTGAACGAATCGCTGGCGGTATTTCGTTTGGCGTTCGCGTTGTTGCGCCGACGAGCCGAAAATCAGCAGGCAATCCGTTTTGAAAAATGTCATGAATGTGGTTTGGAATGTTCGGATTTTCTTCGCTATAATATGCGCTTTCAAAAAATACTTTTCGGTCTTCTAACACTTTTAACAACTTGTTCATTTGAATCGGATGCAATTCACCAATTTCGTCAATAAATAATATGCCACCGTGCGCGTTTGTCACCGCTCCTTGTTTCGGTTGTGGGATGCCAGCTTGTCCCATCGCGCCCGCTCCTTGATAAATTGGATCGTGTACAGAACCGATCAATGGGTCAGCAATGCCTCGTTCATCGAAACGTGCTGTTGTTGCATCTAATTCAATAAAAACAGCATCTTTTCGAAATGGAGATAACGGATTTTTTTTCGCTTCTTCTAATACGAGACGAGCGGCCGCTGTTTTCCCAACACCTGGTGGTCCGTAAATGATGACATGTTGGGGATTCGGTCCACACAATGCCGCTTTTAATGCTTTTATGCCATCTTCTTGACCAACAATATCATCAAACGTTTTTGGACGCACTTTTTCAGCAAGCGGCTCTGTAAGTGAAATTGAGCGCATTTTCCTAAGCTGTTCCATCTCTTTTCTCGCTTCTTTATCTATTGAAATTTTTTGCGTTCGTTGGCTTTTTAACAGGTTCAAAAAATATAAGCCGATAATAATGCCAAAAAACAACTGAATAAGTAGCGCAATGTTTGTCCAGTTCATGACCGTTCCTCCTGCATATGTATTGTACGCATAGTATCTCCGAGCAAATGAGGAAATAAACAAAAAAAGATCGACTTTCCGATTCGGAAAATCGATCTTTTTCCATTTACGCAGATGTTTTTCGTTCGTACTCGACAATTGTTCCATCTTGTAAAATAAGCAGCGGTGCTTTTTCTCCGCGTACCGTCTCTGCTGTAATCACGCATTTTTGCACATCTTCACGCGACGGCAACTCAAACATGACATCCAGCATAATGCCTTCAATAATTGAACGTAAACCGCGCGCCCCTGTTTTTCGCTCAATCGCACGTTTCGCAATTTCACGAAGCGCTTCTTCTTCAAATTCAAGCTCGACATCGTCAAGTTCGAGCATTTTTTCATATTGCTTCACGAGCGCATTTTTCGGTTTGACTAAAATGTCGATAAGTGCGTCTTCATCAAGTGGCTGTAAGCTCGTAATCACAGGAAGACGTCCAACAAACTCCGGAATTAATCCAAATTTTAATAAGTCTTCCGGCAACACTTTGGACAATAAATCTTTTTCTTCCACTTCTGCTTGCACATCCGAGCTAAAGCCGATCACTTTTTTACCGAGACGGCGCTTAATAATCGGCTCTAATCCGTCAAAAGCTCCACCACAAATGAATAAAATGTTTGTTGTATCAATTTGAATGAATTCTTGATGCGGATGTTTTCGTCCTCCTTGTGGTGGCACGCTTGCAATTGTTCCTTCTAAAATTTTTAATAATGCTTGCTGTACCCCTTCACCTGATACGTCACGCGTAATGGAAGGGTTTTCTGATTTGCGCGCAATTTTATCAATTTCATCAATGTAAATAATTCCTTTTTCTGCTCGTTCAATGTCGTAATCGGCTGCTTGAATGAGCTTTAATAAAATGTTTTCGACGTCTTCACCGACATACCCTGCTTCTGTCAACGATGTCGCATCAGCAATCGCAAACGGTACGTTTAAAATGCGTGCAAGCGTTTGGGCGAGCAGCGTTTTTCCGCTTCCTGTCGGTCCGATCATTAAAATATTACTTTTCGCTAACTCGACATCATCAATTTTGCTGTTTGAATTAATGCGCTTGTAATGGTTGTATACCGCTACAGAAAGCGCTTTTTTCGCCTCGTCTTGTCCGATGACATACTCGTCTAAAATTTCGCGAATTTCCTTTGGCTTCGGTACGTCTTTGAACTCTACTTCTTCTTCCGATCCAAGCTCTTCTTGCACAATTTCTGTGCACAATTCAATACACTCATCGCATATGTATACACCCGGGCCAGCAACAAGTTTGCGCACTTGTTCTTGCGTTTTGCCACAAAACGAGCATTTCAACTGCCCCTTTTCATCATTAAACTTAAACATGATTTCACCCCTTATTTCTTTACGATCATATGTACATAAAAATGAAAAAACGTTATGTATTCGTCATTTTATCATAAATTTTTAAAAGTATGCCAATAAAAACGTAAATGTGCGCGAAAAGTTAGAAAACTTCCATTATTACAACTATATGTGGAAAGAACAAGGCACATGATGCACCTTGTTCTTTCTCTTCTCATTATGCAACAACTTTGCTGTTCTCAACAAGGAAATCGATCGCTTTACGCATTTTTAAATCTTCTTTTAAGGCATCAACTGTGCCTAAAAGCTCTTTTAACTTATCAACAGATAAGCTGTATAGGTTCGCCATTTCTTGTAATTCTTTTTCGACTTCTTCTTCTGTAACGTCGATATTTTCTGCTTTCACGATCGCTTCAAGCGTCAATGTTACGCGAACACGTTTTTCTGCTTCTTCTTTCATTTGTTCGCGAAGTGCCGCTTCATCTTGTCCAGAGAATTGATAGTATAAGTCAAGGTTTAACCCTTGCATTTGTAAACGTTGTTCAAACTCGCGAATCATGCGGTCTGTTTCATTTTTCACCATCACTTCTGGAATGTCCATTTGTGCGTTTTCTGTCGCTTTTTGAACAACCGCATCACGAAGTGCTGCTTCGGCTTCTTCTTTTTTCTCTTTTGTTAAGCGCTCTTTCATTTTTTCTTTTAGCGCATCTAATGTTTCGACTTCTTCATCTACATCTTTTGCAAACTCATCATCAAGCGCAGGAAGTTGTTTTGTTTTAATTTCATGTAACTTAATTTTGAATACCGCTGGTTTACCAGCTAATTGTTCTGCATGATATTCTTCTGGGAATGTCACTTCAATATCTTTTTCTTCTCCAGCAGCCATGCCAATTAATTGTTCTTCAAATCCTGGGATGAATGTGCCTGAACCGATGACAAGTGAATAGTTTTCCGCTTTTCCGCCTTCAAACGCCTCACCGTCGACGAATCCTTCGAAATCGATGACAACTGTATCACCGTTTTCCACTGTTCCTTCTTCTTTCACAACAAGCTCAGCATGACGCTCTTGCAAGCGTTTTAATTCTTGTTCTACGTCTTCATCTGTTACAGTATCGTCTAATTTTTCAACTTCAAGCCCTTTATATTGGCCAAGTGTTACTTCTGGCTTCACAGTGACTTTCGCAGTGAAAATTAAGCTTTTTCCTTTTTCCATTTGCTCGACGTCGATTTCTGGACGATCAACTGGCTCAATACCTGTTTCTTCAACAGCTTTTGCGTATGCCTCTGGCAATAAAATATCTAACGCATCTGCGTATAATGACTCGACACCGAAACGTTTTTCAAATAAAGAGCGAGGAATTTTGCCTTTACGGAATCCTGGAATTTGTACTTTTTTCACTACTTTTTTAAACGCTTCATCTAATCCTTCCTTCACTTTTTCAGCGTCTACTTCTACTGTAAGAACGCCTTGGTTGCCTTCGAGTTTTTCCCATTTCGCCGACATGCTTCTTTCCCTCCAACTTCAAAAATTCATGTAAATGAACTACATATATGTAGGCATACACGGTTTTATGTGTAATACAACCACTATATTATACCATACAATTATATACTTTCAACAGAGAGCCACAATTTTTCTGTTTCGTAAAGTTTGGAAACAAGCGAATTTGTACATATCGTTTGTCCCGTTTCACATTGCTCAACATATGCGTATAATGCATTCGCCCATTGTTGTGCCGACTCTGTTGGAAGAAATGGATACATCACAAACATGTAACGAAGCCATATTTGTTCACACCATTCATACATTGTCGGATTTTGTTTCACCCACGTTTGTTCAACAATGTCAAGCACTTGCTCCGTCCATTGTTTTTGTTTTCGCTCATCGAGCTCGGCTGGAATAACGGTCATCGTTTGACCAAATTTTTTTACGGTCATCGGCTCTATCACTTGTTCTTTCCTTAGTATGTGTAACATTGTCGTTTTCACAATCGGGTGTTTCGTTTCATCATGCAAATAACGGGCAAACATTGAGACAAGATGCGGAACAAGATATGAATTAAGCTGATGAAGCGCGCGAAGTTGTTTCGGCCATTGACCGGTTTGAAAAATCGCTTCGTATCGTTTTTTCTCCTGTTCGTGCTGAGAACGGATCATTTTTTCGCTAAACTGTAAAAGCGGTAAAAACGGTGTACAGTCTGTGCCTTGTTGCTTTAACTTACGAATGACTGCGACGACTTCATCGTATTGCTGTAAATGAACAAGCATAGAAATATATACTGCCCAGTCTCCTATGCCACGAGCTAACAGCCGTTCACATCTCTCTTTCGCTTCTTCTACTTGTCCCATTTCAAATAAGCAAACGACAAGCGCCATTTGTATATCATCATGTAATTCGAGTTGTTCTAACTGTACGAAATACGTATACGCTTCTTTATATCGCTTTCCTTTTAACGCCTCCATCCCTTCCGTCAACAACCGCTCTCTTAAATGAGGATGCGGAACGATTTTTCGATTTTTCATATTCATTCACCTTCGCTTACATTTGCCTTTAAGTTTAACAATGTTTGTCGACAAGCTCAACGAAAAACGCTCCCGACGAGTCGTCAAGAGCGTGCTTTTTCGTAGGCGATAATATATGGCTCATACACAAATGTTAAATCAATTTCGTCCCACCCTCTTAAAAGGAGCTGTTTTCGATACGGATCGATGTCGAATGAGCTTGTAAATCCCTCGTCATCAAAAACAACTTGTTGTTCAAGTGAAATCGTCAGTTCGTAATCTGACCGCATCGCTTGTTTTAACAAATAAGCGACGTCTTCTTTTGGCAGTTTAATAGGAAGTAAACTATTTTTTAAACAGTTATTATAAAAAATATCGGCAAATGAAGGAGCAATAACGGCGCGAAACCCATAATCCGCAAGTGCCCAAGGGGCGTGTTCGCGCGATGAACCACATCCGAAATTTTCGTTTGCGACTAAAATGGTTGCTCCTTCGTTTTCAGGACGGTTTAACTCAAAATGCGGGTTTGGTGTTCCGTCCGGCAAATAACGCCAATCATAAAAAAGAAATCGACCAAATCCGGTGCGTTCAATTCGTTTTAAAAATTGTTTCGGAATAATTTGGTCGGTATCTACGTTCGCTCGATCTAAGCCAGCTACTTTTCCTTTATGAACGACAAATGGTTCCAACTTTTTCCCCTCCTATCGTACCGCTTCTTTATATAACGTGCGCACGTCGACAAAATGTCCGTAAATCGCAGCCGCAGCTGCCATTGCTGGACTCACAAGATGCGTACGCGCCCCTTTTCCTTGCCGTCCTTCGAAATTTCGGTTTGACGTTGAAGCACAATGCTCACCTGCTGGCACAGTATCTGGATTCATGCCAAGACACATGCTACAGCCAGAATCACGCCATTCAAAACCTGCATCAATAAAAATTTGCGCAATTCCTTCTTCTTCCGCTTGCTTTTTCACTTGTTGCGAGCCCGGAACGACGAGCGCCCTCACGCCCGGTGCGACTTTTTTTCCTTTTATAATTTGCGCCGCTTCCCGTAAATCGCTTATGCGCGAGTTTGTACATGACCCGATAAACACATGTTGCACCGCAATATCTGTCATTTTCGTTCCAGGTTTTAACCCCATATATTCCAACGCTAACTGAACTGCCTTTCTCTCCGTTTCGGTCGCAAACTGTTCTGGATAAGGAACCGTTCCATCAACTGGTGAGCTCATTGCTGGCGTTGTTCCCCACGTCACTGTTGGAGCAATTTCACTTCCGTCAATATGAACGACACGATCATATACCGCTCCTTCATCTGTACGTAATTGTTTCCACTTTTCAACTGCCCGTTCAAACGCTTCTCCTTTTGGAGCATATTTTCGCCCGCGCAAATATGCAAACGTCACATCATCTGGAGCAATTAACCCCGCACGCGCGCCCGCTTCAATCGACATGTTGCAAATCGTCATCCGCTCCTCCATCGACAAACGACGAATGACATCACCCGTAAACTCAAGCACATACCCCGTTCCGAAATCAACGCCAAACTTTCCGATAATCGCTAAAATGACGTCTTTTGCTGATACACCTGGTGCCAATGTGCCTGTGACGTTCACTTGCATCGTTTTTGGACGGTGTTGCCATAATGTTTGCGTCGCTAATACGTGCTCGACTTCGCTCGTTCCGATACCGAACGCCAATGCCCCAAAAGCACCATGTGTAGACGTGTGGCTATCTCCACACACAATTATTTTCCCCGGCTGCGTCAATCCCAGCTCCGGACCGATAACGTGAACGATGCCTTGTTCGGGGCTATTTAAATCGGCAAGCGGAACACCGAACTCGCGACAGTTCCGCTCTAATGCCGTCATTTGATTTTTCGCCACTTCGTCTTCCACGACAAACCGATTGATTGTTGGCACGTTATGATCCATCGTCGCAAACGTTAAATCTGGGCGGCGCACTTTTCTTCCTTTTTGACGCAATCCTTCAAACGCTTGCGGCGATGTCACTTCATGAACGAGATGTAAGTCAATATATAATAGATCCGGTTTTCCATCTTCACAGTATACAACGTGCTCATCCCAAATTTTTTCAATAATCGTCTTTGGCGCCACCATCATCCCTCCTACACGTACACTTGCATAATTCGTTCAATCGCTACATCATCTAAAATCGCATCTTTTACTTTTTCGACCATTTCTGTCGTTGATAATACACAATCGCCATGTTGAGCGATGTCAGCTGTGCGATATCCAGCATCTAACACTTGTTTGACTGCTCGTTCAACGATATCCGCCTCTTCTGTCAGTCCGAACGATAAACGAAGCATCATCGCTGCTGATAAAATCGTTGCGAGCGGATTTGCTTTGTTTTGTCCTGCAATATCTGGGGCCGAACCGTGAATCGGTTCGTATAATGCCGGTCCGTCAACAGACAAGCTTGCCGACGGAAGCATGCCGAGCGATCCTGTTAACATCGATGCTTCATCGCTTAAAATATCGCCAAACATATTTTCTGTGACAATGACGTCAAACTGTTTGGGAGAACGAACGAGCTGCATGGCGGCATTATCGACAAGCATATGTTCAAGTTGAACGTCTGGAAAACGTTTAGCGACTTGCTCAGCCACTTCTCTCCACATCCGACTTGACTCTAACACATTCGCTTTATCAACAGAAGTTACTTTTTTCTTCCGATTTTGTGCAAGTGCAAAAGCAAACGTGATGATGCGTTCGATTTCTGCTCGTTTATAAAACAACGTATCAACAACAGCTTCTTCACCTTTTTCTATGCGTCGCTCACTCGGTTTCCCAAAATATAAGCCTCCGGTTAACTCGCGCACGATGACAAAATCTGCTCCTTCAATGACATGTGGTTTCAGCGGAGAAGAAGCGGCTAAACTCTCATAAAACGTAACAGGACGAATATTGGCAAACAAATTCATTTCTTTCCGAATTTGCAATAGTCCTTTTTCTGGACGAAGGTGCGGTGGATGATTGTCCCATTTCGGTCCCCCGACTGCGCCAAGCAATACCGCATCGCTTTGCTTGCACATTTGAAGCGTTTGTTCTGGTAGCGGCGTCCCTTCACGGTCAATCGCTTCTCCACCAATCAAGCCGTATGAAAAATGAAACGTATGCCCGAAACGATCAGCAATCGCCTGTAAAATATTTACCGCTCCTTTTGTCACTTCTTTTCCAATGCCATCCCCTTGCAATACAGCGATACGATACATAAAAAACATCCCCCTTTGTTATTGCGCAGCGAGCGCTTGTTCCTCTCTCATTTTTTCGATGACAAACATGCGATTGACTGCATGAATATATGCTTTTGCTGATGCTTCTAGCACATCTTGTGCCGTCCCACGTCCGCTCGCTTCTTTGCCATCAAGCGATACTTTCACATATACTTGTGCTAACGCATCTCGTCCGCTTCCGACGGATTCAATGCGATAGTCAAGTAACGTCACAGGCAATTGCAACGCTTTTTCTAAAGCGTTATATAGCGCCTCGACACTACCAGCTCCCGTTGCCGCTTCTTGAATGTCGTTTCCTTCCCCATCTTTCAGTACAACAACGGCTGTTGGAATTTGATTTGTCCCGTACTGCACTTGAATCGAACATAATTGATAAAAATTTTTATACGTATCTAGCTTTTCATCTAAAATGAGTGCAATTAAATCATCGTCGGTAATGTCTTTCTTTTTATCTGCTAAATCTTTAAAGCGAACGAATAAACGATTCACTTCTTCTTCTGTTAACGCATAACCAAGCTCTTGAATGCGCGTGCGAAACGCATGGCGTCCCGAATGTTTTCCGAGCACCATCGAATTCGATTGCACACCAACAAGTTGCGGAGATATAATTTCATACGTTGTTTTTTCTTTTAATACTCCGTCTTGGTGAATGCCTGATTCATGTGCAAAAGCGTTTTTACCGACAATCGCCTTATTTGGTGGAACAATCATTCCTGTTAGCTTGCTTACGAGGTTGCTCGTTCGTTTAATCTCTTGCAAGTTTAGGCGCGTCTCTGCTTGATAGTAATCTTTTCGAATATAAAGCGCCACCGCCACTTCTTCGATTGCAGCGTTTCCTGCCCGTTCACCAATGCCGTTAATCGTTCCTTCAATTTGCGTCGCTCCTGCTTCAATAGCAGCAAGCGAGTTGGCGACAGCCATTCCTAAATCATCGTGACAATGAGCGGACAAGCTAATTTTTTCAATATTCAGAACATTTTTCTTTAAAAAAGAGAATATGTCGCCATATTGTTTCGGAGTAATATAGCCGACTGTATCTGGAATATTAATGACGTTCGCTCCTGCTTCGATCACTCGTTCGATAATCGTCGCAAGAAACGGAAGATCGCTTCGACATGCATCTTCTGCTGACCATTGTACAATCGGAAAATATTTTTTCGCATAACGAACAGACTCAACGGCTGTTTCAATCACTTGTTCTGGTGTCATGCGCAATTTATATTGCATATGAATAGGTGACGTTGCGATAAATACGTGTAATCGTGGTTCCGCTCCGTCTTTTAACGCCTCCCACGCTGCATCGATGTCGGCTTGAACAGAGCGAGAAAGACCTGTAACCGAACAGTTGCGAACGGTTTGAGCGATCGCTTGAACGGCATGGAAATCGCCTTTTGATGCGGCAGGGAATCCCGCCTCGATGATATCTACACCGAGGCGTTCTAACTGCCGAGCAATTTCTAGTTTTTCATGCAAGTTTAAATTGACGCCTGCAGACTGCTCTCCGTCACGCAACGTCGTATCAAAAATGTTAATTTTTCGCACCGACCGTCACCACATCTTTCTGTTTAGCGTTGACAAACGGCATCATTTTACGTAACTCGCGGCCAACGACTTCAATTAAATGCTCGTTTTCGCGGCGGTTAATCGCGTTAAACTCCGGACGATTCGCTTGATTTTCTAAAATCCAACCTTTTGCAAACTTCCCTGTTTGAATATCTTCAAGCACTTTTTTCATTTCTGCTTTTACCGCGTCGTTAATGATGCGTGGACCTGTAACAAAGTCACCCCATTGTGCTGTATCAGAAATAGAATAACGCATGCCTGCCAAACCGCCTTCGTACATTAAATCAACGATGAGTTTTAACTCATGTAAACATTCGAAATATGCAATTTCTGGTTGATATCCGGCTTCAACGAGCGTTTCAAATCCTGCTTTGACAAGAGCAGTCAACCCGCCGCAAAGAACCGCTTGTTCACCAAATAAATCTGTTTCTGTTTCTTCTTTGAATGTCGTTTCAATAACGCCTGCTCGAGCCGAACCGATCGCTTTTGCATACGCAAGCGCTGTTTCCTTCGCTTCGCCGCTTACATTTTGATATACAGCAATTAACGCTGGTACACCTGCTCCTTCTGTATATGTGCGACGAACTAAATGACCTGGTCCCTTTGGTGCAACTAAAAAGACATCCACATCGCTCGGTGGGACAATTTGGTTAAAATGAATATTAAACCCGTGTGCAAACACAAGCGCATTGCCCGGCTGTAAGTTGGGTGCAATTTCTTCTTTGTATACTTTCGGCTGATGTTCGTCTGGAAGTAAAATCATTACAATATCCGCTTGCTTTGTCGCTTCATCTACTGGCAAGACGACAAATCCATCTTGTTCTGCTTTTTCCCACGATTTCCCTTTTCTTAATCCAATGATGACATCAACGCCGCTATCGCGAAGGTTTTGCGCATGGGCATGACCTTGAGATCCGTATCCGATAATCGCTACTTTCTTCCCTTGAATGTAAGCTTCGTTTGCATCGCCATTGTAATATACTTTTACCATAATAAAATCCTCTCCTTAATTTAAATGATGAATAGTGATTTATTTGTTGATGATGCGCGTTGTGAACCGCGCGGAAACGCTGTTGTTCCTGTTCTTGCAACTTCCTTTAATCCGTATGGCTTTAATAAGTCGATGAGCGCATCAATTTTTTCTGGCTCACCTGTTACTTGAACGACGAGACTATCTCGTGCCACGTCGACAATTGCGGCACGAAACGGTTCAATAAGCGTATAAATTTCTCCGCGCGTTGCCGGCGTGACCGTCACTTTAATTAAGGCCAGCTCCCGAACGATAATTGCTTGATCGGTAATATCGACAACTTTTAACACATCAATTTGTTTATTTAACTGTTTTGTAATTTGTTCGGCAATGCGTTCATCATCTACATTGACGACAAACGTCATGCGCGAAATGCCTTCTGTTTCCGTATGCCCAACTGTAATGCTTTCAATGTTGTAATGCCGCTTCGTAAATAAGCCTGTAATGCGGTTTAATACACCTGGGCGGTTGTTTACTGTCATTGTAATAATTCGCTTCACCATTTCACCCCCACCATCTCATGTAATCCTTTTCCTGGCGCAACCATTGGATATACGTTTTCCCCTGGATGAACATGAAAATCGAGTAAAACTGGTGCATTCGTCGCAAGCGCTTCTTTCAATACGTATTCTGCTTCTTCTTCCGTCGTCGCACGCATCGCTTTTATGCCGTATGCTTCCGCTAAACGGACAAAATCAGGTTGATTCGGAATGAGTGAATGAGAATATCGTTTTTCATAAAAAATTTCTTGCCATTGACGCACCATACCGAGCGCTTGATTGTTGACGATGACGATTTTAATCGGCAAATTCAACTCCTGAATAACAGATAGCTCTTGCAACGTCATTTGGAATCCACCGTCACCAACGATCGATACAACCGTTGCTTCTGGTTGCGCCAATTGGGCACCGATCGCTGCCGGCAAGCCGAATCCCATCGTTCCTAGTCCACCAGATGTGACCCAACGATGCGGCTGCTTAAATTTATAATATTGAGCGACCCACATTTGATGTTGACCTACATCTGTCGTGACGACCGCCTTACCGTTCGTATATTCATAAATCATTTCAATGAGTCGTTGCGGTTTTAGTACGCCCGGTTCACGTTTGTACATAAGCGGATATTCTCTTTTCCATTCATTTAACTTGTTCAGCCACTCTGATACATCTGGCCGCTTTCCGTTTTGTTCAATTAATTGAATAAGCGCTTCTTTTGCATCGCCGACGATCGGAATTTTTGTCGGTACATTTTTTCCAATTTCTGCTGGATCAATGTCGATATGAGCGACTGTCGCTTTTGGTGCAAAATGAGCCAAATTTCCAGTCACCCGATCATCGAATCGTGCACCAATATTAATGAGCAAATCGCATTCATACAGCGCCATGTTTGCGGTGTACGTTCCATGCATTCCTGCCATTCCGAGAAATAGCGGATGATCGGCAGGAAATCCGCCAAGTCCTAAAAGCGTATGGATCACCGGAATATGTTGTTGTTCAGCATATTGTTTTAACTGTTCATGAGCATTCGCATGAAGAACACCTGCTCCAGCTAAAATGACCGGCCGTTTCGCTTGGCTAACTGCCTCGACAAGCTTGCGGATTTGTAAATGATTCGGTTTTGTTGTCGGCTGATAACCTGGCAACAGGACTTCTTGTTCATAATCAAACTCCGCTTCTGCGACAGACATATCTTTTGGAATATCGATTAATACAGGACCTGGACGTCCAGTCGTTGCAATATGAAACGCTTCTTTAATAACTTTTGGCAGCTCGTGTACATCGCGTACTTGGTAACTATGCTTCGTAATTGGCATCGTAATTCCTAATACATCCGCCTCTTGAAAGGCATCTGAACCGATGACATTCGATGCGACTTGCCCTGTAAAGACGACAAGCGGAATAGAGTCCATCATCGCGTCCGTTAAACCTGTCACGATATTTGTCGCACCTGGTCCCGATGTGGCAATGACGACACCAGGTTTTCCAGAAATGCGCGCATATCCTTCCGCTGCATGAATGGCACCTTGTTCATGACGTGTGAGCACATGAAACACGCCTGACTCATACAGCTTGTCGTAAATCGGTAGTACAGCCCCACCTGGATAACCAAAAATGACTTTTACGTTTTCTGCTTTGAGCGCTTCAATCAACATAAGCGCTCCACATAACGTTTGCTTTTTTGCCACTCTTTCCTTCACTTTCATATTCGCTGCCATTTTTTCACCCCTAAAAAATGTGAAATAAGAAAAGCCTCCTCACCCCTCCATCAGTCCATGTGGACCAAAGGGGCGAAAAGGCTTGCATCCTTCCCGCGGTACCACCCTTCTTCGTGGCAAAGCCACCTCAGGAGCGTGCAACTATTGTCGCAGCGCTCGTTTTAGTAACGAGTGACGTGCACCCGTCCGTCCCTACTGGATTGTATCGTTCAAGACGGCGCTCCGAGGGGAGTTCACGAACGGAGACATCACCGGCTCCCAGCTCCCCCGGCTCTCTGTAGATGTCTAACCCGTTCGCTACTTATCCTCTTCAACGCTTTTTTCTTATTTACTTGTCATCCTGCATTCACATTTTGTGTAGCATACACTTTTACGCCTTCTGAAATGACCCGTTTGCGAAACTGTTCTAACAATCGTTTTGTATGTTCGCCCGGTACACCGTCGCCAATGACACGACCATCGACTTTGACGACCGCAATGACTTCTGCTGCGGTTCCTGTTAAAAATACTTCATCTGCTGTATACACGTCGTGACGAGTAAACGGCTCTTCTTTGACGATGTAGCCGAGTTCTTTGGCGATGTCGATAATCGCATCGCGCGTAATTCCCTCAAGCGCCCCGACATATCCTGGCGGTGTATATAATACGCCATTTTTGACGATAAATACGTTATCAGCAGACCCTTCAGCGACATAACCTTGGTCGTTGAGCATAAGCGCTTCGCTAACGTTTGCTAAATGTGCTTCAATTCGCACTAACACGTTGTTTAAGTAGTTTAATGATTTTACTTTCGGGCTTAATACATCTGGTCGGTTTCGTCTTGTTGCTACAGTGACTACTTCGATGCCCGTTTCATATAAATGTTTTGGGAAGATTGCTAACGGTTCAACGATGACGACAACTTGCGGCTTTTTGCATTTGTACGGATCAAGTCCTAGGTCGCCAACTCCGCGTGACACAACGACGCGAATGTATGCATCCTCAAAGCCGTTTTTTTGTACCGTTTGAACGATAATATTTGTTAATTCTTCTTTTGTGTACGGGATGTTTAATAAAATGGATTTGGCTGAATTGTATAAACGGTCAATATGTTCTTTCATGCGAAACACGTTGCCGCTGTAAACACGAATACCTTCGAACACTCCATCTCCATAAAGAAAACCGTGATCGTATACAGAGATTTTTGCATTTTCTTTTGTGACAAATTCATCGTTTAGAAAAATCCACTGTTCACTCAATGTTTTTCCCCTCTTCCCCTGTTCGCCGTCTCTTGCTTCTTATATCGATTACGACTTTTGTTAGATTTATTTGAAAATTATCATACGCTCATTTACCAAAACAGTCAATACTATTTCATTGAATTTTTTGATTATTTAGATTAGTTTAAATGTTATGTATCCGCTTACATAATTGATATATCAAGGAAAAGAAAAGGTGTAAAAATTTTTGAACATTTTTTGACCAAAAAAATCCCCCTTGCTTATGCAAGAGGTTTATTAGCGTATGTGTAACGTGCTGTATCCAGCTGAGCAATATGGGATGAGCAAAATAAAAATCCTCCTGCTTATGCAAGAGGACTGTTAACGTCCCAGGAGAGATTCGAACTCCCGACCGACGGCTTAGAAGGCCGTTGCTCTATCCAGCTGAGCTACTGGGACATATCATAGACATATCATCATGGTTTGGACAATTGTTATTGTAATGATGTTTACGAAAAAAGTCAATAGGGGCAGTGGAATTTTCTTGCCCCTATTGTATTGTGTATGTCGTTGTTAAATCATAAAGCGGGTTGCCGTCGATATTGTAAAAGTGCACGGTGATGTTTTTTTCATCTATGTGAAGCATGGCGTATGTTTTTTCACGGCGCATGCGCGGCAAATAAATGCTTCCGGGATTGATGAAAAGGACGTCATCGATTTGTTCGCATCCTGCAATGTGTGAGTGACCGAAGCAGACAATGCTCGCTCCGACTTCTTTCGCTTTATAATATACGTTCATAAGCGTCATTTTGACGTTATATAAATGACCGTGTGTAACGAAAAAGCGAACGCCTTTGATTTCTTCAACAAGATCTGTTGGGAAACGATGCTCGTAGTCGCAGTTTCCTCGCACAACAAGCATGCTTTGCAACGCTGCATGGTCGCTCGTTAACTCGGAGTCACCGCAATGAATAACTGCATCGACGTGTTGTTTATGGCGTGAAACAATCGTTTGTAATTCGTTTGTCAATCCGTGGCTATCGCTTAAAATTAATACGTTCACGACTCATTCCCCTTTTCAAACAGCTTGTCCCATATATAAAAAAGATGCTGCAACGCTTTTGCCCGATGGCTGATCTCGTTTTTCTCCCCTTTTGTTAATTGAGCCATTGTTCGTTGTTTTTCAGGAACAAAAAAAATCGGATCGTATCCAAAACCGTTTTCCCCTATCGGTTTTTCTGTTATATATCCTTCACATACGCCATCTACTGTTATCACATCTCCGTTTGGTTTGGCAACGGCGAGCGTACAATGAAAACGAGCCGTCCGTTGTTCAAAAGGTACGCCTTGCAGCTTTACAAGCACTTTTTCAATATTTGCTTGATCGTTTTTTCCTTCGCCGGCGTAGCGAGCCGAGTATACGCCCGGCTCACCGTTTAACGCATCAACGATTAATCCAGAATCATCTGCAATAACCGTTTCATGAAGCATATTGGCGATCGTCGTTGCTTTTAATATAGCATTTTCTGCAAACGTTGTTCCCGTTTCTTCAACATCTGGTATGTCATGATAGTCAAGAAGAGAGAGAACTTCGATTCCTTTTTTTGTAAATAACTGCCGAAACTCCGCTACTTTCCCTTTGTTTTTTGTAGCAATGATCATTCGTTTCACTTCGTCTCCTCCCCTTCCGAACGATGTTGCATAATCTGTTCAGCGGTCGGGCCAAGCGCTTCTTTTTGAAGGACAATAAGCTCATGAATGCCCTTTTCAGCAACCGTTAATAAATCGAGCAATTGCTCATATGAAAACGTTGCTTCTTCCCCCGTTCCTTGAATTTCAACAAATCGTCCCGATCCTGTCATCACAATGTTCATATCAACTTGTGCTTTTGAATCTTCAATATAGTTTAAATCTAGAATGATTCCATGTTCTTCATCAATTCCGACAGATGTAGCAGCTAAAAAATCTGTAATCGGAAGTGCCGACAATTTCTTTTCTTCAACCATCTTTCCGAGCGCCAACGTCATGGCAACAAACGCTCCTGTAATTGATGCTGTACGTGTTCCACCATCCGCTTGAATGACATCACAATCAATCCAAATTGTTTTTTCTCCTAATTTTTGTAAATCAACGACAGAACGAAGCACACGACCAATTAATCGTTGAATTTCCATCGTTCGCCCTGACAACTTCCCTTTACTTGCTTCACGAATATTTCGTTGCTCTGTCGCACGCGGAATCATCGCATACTCGGCAGTAATCCAACCTTTTCCACCTCCACGCATAAATGGTGGAACCTTATCTTCGATGCTTGCTGTACAAATGACTTTCGTATCGCCAATCGAAATAAGCACAGACCCTTCCGGATGTTTTAAATAGTTCGGTTCAATATGTACGGGACGAAGTTCGTCATTTTTTCTACCATCTACTCTCACACAAAATCCTCCTCAATGTATGTTCACGAAATAAGAGGCAGGAACACTGCCTCTCGACGATGAATCTTTATATAGTATAGCAAAAAATTGGTTTCAAAAACTACCCGTGTTCACATTTTGCGGTCTTGTGACAGGTTCTGATAGCGGTTTTCCACTTTCATCGACCAATTCTGCTTTTCCGTTGACTGTAATGGCGACGCTCTCTACCCCCGGCTGTTCTGTTAAAGATAAGACTAAACAATTGAGCACATGCGTAGATACAACATTTTTCTCCATGCTACCGTAAATCGCTTCGTTAAAGTTTAACGTCACTTTCCCGTTTTCATATTTTGGCGCCTCTAACAATTTTGCATCTGCTTGAAAATCGCTTAACAATCCAGAACCGTAGCTCGGTCCTTTAATAAGTTCCTTTACAACTGCAGCGAGTTCATCTTGCTCGCTATTCGGCACGCGTCTTGTTACCGGCACATAATACGTCTGTTTTCCGTCTTGTGCTAAAAAGTAGACGATGACGGGATGCGTATTCGTAATATCGACAACGCCATTCGTTTCAATATTAATTCCATCGTCTCTACTTAGTTCATTGCTAATCGGTGTTCCGTTAACCGGCATAACGTTTTGATCATGTCCATTCATACGAATTTTCACCCGTTTTACATTGTCAAATTGTGTAACCGTCCATGTAATTGCTTGTAAAATACGTTTTTCATCTTCTGGACGATAATTCGCAAATTCTTTCGAAAAATCAATGACAAGCGTGCCGTCTTGTTTTAAGTTAACGCTTAATACTTGTGTATCAGCAGGAAGCACAGCACGAAATCCGTTCGGAAGCAACTCTGAAACCGGGCCGTTTTCTACTAAATATTCAAGTACTTGTTTGGCAGCTGCGTTCGTCTTTGGTAAGGCAAACGTTTGTGGAACGACGAAGCCATTTTTATCAATTAAATATAGTTCGCGTTGCACCGTTTCTGTCGCTTTTTCTTTTTCTGCTGTTTCTTTTTCTTGCACCGACTGCTCATCTTCTACATATGTTACATCTTTTGGCGGATCAATTTCTTTCGTCGCTTTTTCACCTCCAAACAGACCACATCCTGAAAGAATAAATATAAACATTGTGGCAATAACCCATACGCGACGCATGGACTCCCCTCCTCATACGGTTTGTACTACTATGTATACGAGCCGTCCAAAAAAATAGAACAAAAAAAATCCTCCGACTAATGCGAAGGATTTTAAGATAATTGAATCGTTTCGACATGTTCAATAGGATGACCAAACCATTTGGACGCAATTTGTTGAAACGTTTCTTTCGATCCAGTCGTTAAAAATATATGTTCGCGACGTTTATTCCCCGTATAAAGCAAATCGCTATGATGCAAAATCGTGCTCACTTCGCGCGCCGTTTCATCACCAGAACAAATGAGCTTCACGTGCTCTCCCATGTATTGTTGAATTAGCGGGCTTAAGAGTGGATAATGCGTACACCCTAAAATAAGCGTATCAATCGGTCGGTCTTTTAATGGTTCAAGAGACTCAGCAACAATTTGTTTTGCTTCTTCTCCCTCAAATTGTCCACTTTCGACTAAAGGGACGAACTTTGGGCAAGCTAAACTTTCCACGATCACATTGCTATTAATGGATTTCAATGCTTGTTCGTACGCCCCGCTTTTTACTGTTCCGATCGTGCCGATGACACCGATATGATAATTTTTTGTAATTTTTAATGCGGTGCGAGCGCCGGGATGAACGACACCAATCACCGGAATATTGAGCGCATCCCGAATTTCTTCTAAAGCGACAGCTGTAGCGGTGTTACATGCAATGACAAGCATTTTCATATCATAACCGAGTAAATAGTTCGTCATTTCCCACGTAAACTGTCGAATTTCTCCCTGGGGTCTTGGTCCGTATGGACAGCGTGCCGTATCTCCTAAGTATACAATTTGTTCTTTTGGTAGCTGGCGCATAATTTCCCTTGCAACCGTTAATCCACCAACACCTGAATCAATCACTCCAATTGGTCTTTCCAATGTATTCGCCTCATTCTTTGTTGATGTATGACAAAACATTTTTCATTATAACACACATCAAATCAATAGAAAACCGGCTTGCCTAAACTGAAAAGGCGAGCCGGTTCTCGTTATAGTTCAAGTTCTCCCATTCGAAGCAATTCAACAACAGCTTGTGAGCGCCCCTTTACCCCAAGCTTTTGCATTGCATTCGAAATGTGGTTGCGAACTGTTTTTTCGCTAATGAATAGTTCACTAGCAATCTCTTTCGTTGTCTTGTCTTGCAGCAACAGTTCAAATACTTCTCGTTCCCTTTTGGTGAGCAGCGGCTTCTGATTCAAGTGGATAACCCTCCTTGCTTTTACCAGACCGAAACGGATGGGTATATATTTAGTCAACATATCGTATGCAAGAAGGGAAATAACGGTTACATGTTTTCTATTAATCGTGCACGCGCTTCTTCGTCCCAAGAAACTCCTTTTCCTGTCGTTTTTGACATTTGAACCATCGTTCCGCGCCCTGTAAACGCAATCGCTCCATTTTGTTTTTTCCCAACGTAATGTAAATCAACAGAAGAGTTTCCGATGTGTGCGACTTTTACACCGATTTGCAACTGTTCACCAAAATACACTTGTTGTAAAAAGTCGCATTGTAAATTCGCAACGACCGGAATCGCATCATGTTCTTTTCCTAACCAATCGTTCATAAAGCCGAGATGTTCAAAAAATGCAATGCGCGCTTCTTCAAAATATACAAAGGGCACCGTATTGTTTAAATGACCAAACATATCCGTTTCTGAAAAGCGGACACGCACCGAATGAAAAAAAGAAAAACGTTGTTCCCACTCTTTTATGTCATCAATATAAGATATTTTCATTTTCCCTCTCCCTCTCTATAAAAGCGACCTAGCATCTATATATGAAACGTAAGGCCGACTCTTGAAGAGTCGACCTTGTTGTTACACTTCATCGCTACCGAAGAAATTGCGGAACATTTGAATGGTTGCTGCGCGGTTCAATGCCGCAATCGATGTTGTAAGCGGAATGCCTTTCGGACAAGATTGCACGCAGTTTTGTGAATTTCCGCAGTTCGCTAATCCACCATCACCCATAATCGCTTCAAGGCGCTCCGCTTTATGCATCGCTCCTGTTGGATGCGCGTTAAATAAACGTACTTGCGAAAGCGGCGCTGGACCGATAAAGTTTGACTTACTATTGACGTTTGGACAAGCTTCTAAACATACACCGCACGTCATACATTTTGATAGCTCATATGCCCATTGCCGTTTGCGCTCTGGCATGCGCGGTCCTGGACCTAAATCATACGTTCCGTCGATTGGAATCCATGCTTTTACTTTTTTCAACGAATCAAACATGCGACTACGATCCACTTGCAAGTCGCGAATAACAGGAAATGTGCGCATCGGTTCTAAACGAATCGGCTGCTCAAGCTGATCAATAAGCGCAGTACACGATTGGCGCGGCTTGCCGTTAATCACCATCGAACAAGCGCCGCACACTTCTTCTAAACAGTTCATTTCCCAAGCAACAGGCGTCGTTTTTTCCCCTTTCGCATTGACCGGATTGCGCCGAATTTCCATGAGCGCCGAAATAATGTTCATATTCGGACGATACGGAATAACAAACTCTTCTTCGTAAGGGGCTGTATCCGGACGATCTTGTCTTGTGACAATAATCCGAATCGTTTTATTTTCGCTCATGATTTCACTTCCCCTTTCTTTTTCGTGTAGTCACGTTTGCGCGGTTTAATAAGTGACGTATCCACTTCGCGATAATGGAATGATGGACCATCTGGCGTGAAGCTTGCCATCGTTGTTTTTAACCATTCCTCATCGTTTCGCTCAGGAAACTCTGGCTTATAATGCGCTCCACGGCTTTCGTTACGGTTGTAAGCACCGAGTGTAATGACGCGAGCTAGCTGCAACATGTTATAAAGCTGACGTGTAAACGACGCACCTTGGTTGCTCCATTTCGCTGTGTCGTTAATGTTAATATTTTTATAACGCTCAAGCAATTCTTGAATTTTCTCATCTGTTTTTAATAGTTTATCATTATAACGAACGACTGTGACGTTATCAGTCATCCATTCACCAAGCTCTTTATGCAAGACGTATGCGTTTTCTGTGCCATCCATCGCCATAATTTGCGCCCATTTTTCTTCTTCTTGTTTTAAATAGCGATCATATAAAGAAGATGGCATCGCATCCGCTGATTTTTCAAGTCCCTTCATATATTCAACTGCTTTTGGTCCCGCTACCATTCCACCGTAAATTGCGGATAACAACGAGTTAGCACCAAGACGGTTGGCACCGTGCATCGAGAAGTCGCACTCACCCGCCGCAAACAATCCTTTAATATTTGTCATTTGATCATAGTCCACCCATAATCCACCCATGGAGTAGTGAACCGCTGGGAAGATTTTCATTGGCACTTTTCTTGGATCTTCACCCATAAATTTCTCATAAATTTCAATAATGCCACCTAACTTAATATCCAACTCTTTCGGATCTTTATGGGACAAATCTAAATAAACCATGTTTTCGCCGTTAATACCGAGCTTTAAGTCTACACAAACATGGAAAATTTCACGCGTCGCAATGTCGCGTGGAACGAGGTTTCCGTAAGCTGGATATTTTTCTTCTAAGAAATACCAAGGTTTTCCATCTTTATACGTCCAAACTCGTCCACCTTCTCCACGAGCTGATTCACTCATTAAACGAAGCTTATCATCGCCCGGAATAGCTGTCGGATGAATTTGGATAAACTCTCCGTTTGCATAATACGCCCCTTGTTGATAAACAATCGATGCTGCTGAACCTGTATTAATGATAGAGTTTGTTGACTTACCGAAAATGATCCCCGGGCCGCCTGTTGCCATGATGACTGCATCAGCAGGGAATGCTTTCATCTCCATCGTTGTCAAGTTTTGCGCGACAATCCCGCGACATACTTGTTCATCATCTAAAACTGCACCTAAAAATTCCCATCCTTCATATTTTGTTACAAGACCCGCCACTTCATGACGACGCACTTGTTCATCAAGCGCGTAAAGAAGCTGTTGTCCTGTTGTTGCTCCTGCATATGCTGTACGGTGATGCTGTGTTCCTCCAAAACGTCGGAAATCGAGCAATCCCTCTGGCGTACGGTTAAACATGACGCCCATGCGATCAAGCAAATGAATAATGCCCGGGGCAGCTTCGCACATCGCTTTTACCGGAGGTTGGTCAGCTAAAAAGTCTCCGCCGTATACTGTATCATCGAAATGCTCCCACGGAGAGTCTCCTTCCCCTTTTGTGTTGACCGCACCGTTAATGCCACCTTGTGCACAAACAGAGTGAGATCGCTTCACAGGAACCAATGAAAATAAATCTACTTTTACGCCTGCTTCAGCAATTTTAATCGTTGCCATTAAGCCGGCAAGACCTCCACCAACGACAATAATTTTTCCTTTACTCATGTCTCCTCACTCCTCCAATGTTGTGGATTAAACGAATGCTAAAATCGCGCGTATACCAACGATCGAAAGCGCGACAAAAATCCCCATTGTCACGTATGTAGAAATTTGTTGTGAACGAGGAGTTACTGTAATACCCCAGCTAACGAAAAACGACCATAGCCCGTTCGCAAAATGAAATACTGCAGAAACGATTCCGACAATATAAAATGCAAGCATAAACGGATTTGCCACAATGTTCGCCATCATGTCATAGTTCACTTCTGCACCAAACGCCGCTTGAACGCGCGTCTCCCATACGTGCCAGACGACGAAAATGAGCGTAATAATACCCGTTAAGCGTTGCAACATAAACATCCAGTTACGGAAATACCCGTAGCGACTTACATTGTTTTGCGCTGTAAACGCAATATACAGTCCGTAGATGGCATGGAACAATAGCGGAAGAAAAATAACGAAAATTTCTAAAAAGTACCGAAACGGTAATTGCTCCATAAATGCTGCCGCTTTGTTGAACGATTCTGCTCCTCTTGTTGCAAAATGGTTAACAATTAAATGCTGCGTTAAAAACAGCCCAACTGGAATGACTCCAAGCAATGAATGGAGTCGACGGTAAAAAAATTCGCGATTTTGTGCCATACATAACCCCCCTTAAATTTGTCATCTTCCTTTTCTATGCGCTCCCATCCACACCTACTAGACTATGATCAACAGAGGTGTAAACACTTCCATTTCCATTGATCATTGTCACATTCATTGTACTCCCAGAATGTAGGAGCGTCAAGAAAAGGTGTTCACGAAATGTTCAATCATTTCAAATTTTAAAATAACTACACTTCTAGTGAAGTCCGAAATAAGAGAAAAGTCAATACTGTTTTTCACATTGTTGTTCGCTATAATGAAAAATAGAGAGGGGATTTGATCGTGAGCGGATACGAACAATGGAAACAAACGAACATTTCTGCTTTTAGCGACTTTTTATTTCGGCAAGAACTGCTACCAAATTTGTTTGGAAAAGAAACTCCATTTATTTTATATTGGGCAGGAAAAGAATTAGCGAGAAAGTACCCGCTAGCTACGATCGATGATATCGTTGCTTTTTTTGAACAAGCTGGTTGGGGGAATTTATCGCTACTGGAGGAGAAAAAAGATCAATGCGATCTTCAATTAAATGGATCGCTTGTCGCTATGCGGTTCAATTATGGCGGGGAGTGCACGTTTCAACTTGAAGCGGGCTTTCTTGCTCAACAGTTCGAACAACAAAAAGGATACGTTGCAGAAGCGTTTGAACAACAAAAACGACGTGCAAAAACTGTTTTGTTCACTGTCAAATGGGATCGCAAAGATGAAAGCTGACCATCGTCGGTCAGCTTTCATACGTTCGGAGCGCTTCGTAAATTTTTTGGGCGACATGTTTTGGAACGTTTGCTTCTTGTAGCTGTTCGACTGTTGCTTCTTTCATTTTTTTTATCGATCCGAAATGTTGCAATAACGCTTGTTTTCTTTTTGTACCAACCCCTGGAATTTGATCGAGAATGGAATGAAATGTAGATTTTGAACGAACTTGACGGTGAAATGTAATCGCAAAACGATGCACTTCTTCTTGAATGCGCTGCAGCAAATAAAACTCTTGACTATTTTTCTCTAATGAAACGATGCTTGGTGGATCACCAAAAAGGAAATGGGACGTCCGATGTTTCTCGTCTTTCACTAACCCAGCGATCGGAATTGATAACCCAAGTTCGCATTCCAACACTTCTTTTGCGGCTTGTATTTGCCCCTTTCCCCCATCGACAACAATGAGATGAGGGAGCGGTAAACGCTCGCGTAATACACGAGTATAGCGTCGGCGAATGACTTCGCGCATCGACTCGTAATCATCTGCCCCTTGCACTGTTTTTATTTTATATTTACGGTATTCTTTTTTTTCCGGCTTCCCATCAATAAATACGACCATCGCGGCGACAGCGTCTGCCCCCTGGATATTTGAATTGTCAAACGCTTCGATACGACGAGGAGGTTGAATCCCCATTGCTTCACCTAATCGTTCGACCGCACGAATCGTCCGTTCTTCATCACGTTCAATTAAAAAGAATTTTTCTTGCAAAGCAATTTGTGCGTTTTTACAAGCTAAATCAACGAGCTCTTTCTTTTTGCCACTTTTCGGCTGTGTGACGTTTACTTGAAGCAAATTTGTCGCCATCTCGCCATCGATGTCGCGCGGCAATACAACTTCGCGTGGCTTTAAATGATATTCTTTACTGTAAAACTGCCCTAAAAACGTTAAAAACTCTTCCTCTGGCTCTTGATATAACGGAAACATCGATACATTTCGTTCGATGAGCTTTCCTTGGCGAATAAAAAATACTTGTACGCACATCCACCCTTTATCGTACGCATATCCAAAAATGTCGCGATCAACAAAATCATGCAAAATCATTTTTTGTTTTTCCATTAACGTTTCGATATACGCAATTTGATCACGATATTCTTTCGCCCGCTCAAACTGTAACTGTTCGGCCGCTTCCAACATTTTTTCTGTCAATGTCTCTTTTACTTCCTTATATCCGCCGTTTAAAAAACGAGTAATTTGTTCAACAATTTGTTTATTTTCTTCCTCTGACACTTTATGTTCGCACGGTCCTAAACATTGTCCCATATGATAATATAAACAAACTTTTTTTGGCATCTTCTCACATTTTCTTAATGGATATAGACGATCGAGCAGTTTTTTCGTTTCGTGCGCAGCTTGAGCGTTCGGATATGGTCCAAAATATTTTCCTTTATCTTTTTTCACCGTTCGGGTGATGATGAGACGCGGATGCGTTTCTCCAGTAATTTTAATAAACGGATAGCTTTTGTCATCTTTTAACATAACGTTATATTTCGGATCATATTTTTTAATTAAATTCATTTCTAAAATAAGTGCTTCTAAATTTGAGGACGTCACAATATATTCAAAATCAGCAATTTCATTCACTAACCGAAGTGTTTTTCCGTCATGTGTACCCGTAAAATAAGAACGGACACGATTTTTCAACACCTTTGCTTTCCCGACATAAATGACTGTCCCGTGGGCGTCTTTCATTAAGTAACATCCCGGTTGATCGGGTAAAATCGCTAACTTTTCTTTCAAACGCTCATTCACGCTCTCCCTCCTCTCGCCATTCATATACGGTGATGCGTCCGTACACAGGGTCAGATAATAAACTCGATTCATACGTTCGAACGGAACGAATATACGGACGAACGTCTATGCCTTGCGCTTGAAATCCTTTAATCACATGATCGGTGACATACACTTTCGCATGTGGAAACGCCGCTTTTTCACGCTGAAAAACATCAAATGAAAACACACGTGCATGCGGAAAAGAAACACGTAAATATTCAAGAACGCGCGTCTCCTCCCACGTAAATAAAACAAAAGGCTTTTCTTTCTGTTCAAAATCATACGCCAACTGATACGTCGCTGGCAACTGTGTCGCTTGATGCTTTATCGCTTGCGTGCCGATCACCGTTTGTGAGAGAAGCAAAACAAATACCACAGTAAGCCGTAGACGTGATGACGATTGGAGAGCACTGACAAACAAAAAGAATGAAACAATGACGACAATCGGCAATATATGTCTTGGCTTTTCAATATTTTGCGCAAACAATGCCCATAGAAAATATGTCAATAAAAGCAAGCGATATAAAGACGGGATCGCTATTTGTTTCCACGTCATAGCTAATAAAATAACAAAGCAACTCAGCAGCCATATCGACTGCTTGGCCATGCCTGTCCAAATGATATTATAAAAAATAAGCACAACGGCTCGTTGCCAAAACGGTGCTTCATCTGTCGACACCGTTCCCCCCCATTGTGTAAAATGCCCTGTCGTAAATGAAAGGGCTAACTGCCAAAACCCTTCTCCCTCTGTTGTAGCTACTGCCATAATCCAAATAAATTGAAAAGCAATCGCTACGAAACTATATAACAGAAGCTTTTTGAAGCGATATGCTCGCTTCCACCAAACGTATAAAATGCCAATTCCAAAAGGAATGTACGATAAACGAATGCCGAGCATGACGCTAAATAGCCATAACGGCAACAACTGCATATCGATACGATCCGAGTGAAGAGCACGTTGTAAACTCCATACATACCACCATAAAACAGCGAGTGCGCTTCCTTCCGACATCGGTTGTGAAACGATAAGCATGACATAACTAAGCGATTGAACGAGTGCAGTAACGACCCACGCGTACTTTTTTTCCACAAATGTTTTTGCAAGCAAATATATCGGAATAGAGGTGCTTATTATAAGCAAACCGTTCCAAATCGCCAGCGCTTTGGCAGGATTGTCGACAAATGAATGAATGAGCATCCCTCCAAAAATAAAGTAAGGATATCCCGGAAAATGCGGCTGCATCGCAAGCAAATCATATCGCTCAAGCGCCAATGCAAAGTCGACTTCATCCCATGTAGCTGCAAATGGGCTAGCATATACAATATAAGATATATAGACGACGGGCAACAAAACGACGGAAACGATTCTCACAATAAAAACCCTCCTAAGCAAAAAAGTACAAGGTTCCTCCTTGTACTTTACATCACTTGTTGTTCAAGCACCTTTTCATTTTTTTCGTTTTTTTCTTCTTTCGCGCTATAACGTGTTTTCACAAGTAAATAAATAACAACAAAATAACCAATGTACGCTAACACTTCTTCAAGTGATGGCATCGATGAATAACCGAATAGCGCCTTAAGGAAAATGCCAACATCTCCAGAGAGAATAGGCTCTTGACCTGTATCGCGAACAAAATGTTCATGATCAATCGGATGTTCTGGCATAAACCATGTAATATCGTAAACGTGTGGCATGACGCTACCAATAATTTTTAAATCTTGCAACATCGAAACACCTTGTACGAGCAATCCGGCCGCAATTAAAATAATAAACGCGCCTGTCACTTTAAAAAACGTTTTTAGTGGTACACGCATCGTTCCTTTAAAGAACATATAGCTGACAATAGCTGCAATCGTTAACCCCGTAATTGCTCCCCATCCTTGTACTGCCGCTCCGATATTTCCGCCTGTAATCGCAGCAAAGAAAAAGACGGTCTCAACCCCTTCACGCAATACAACTAAAAATGAATGCATAACCATACCAAATACGTCGCCTTTTGACACATATTTGCTCATCTTTCCTTCCATACTGCTTTTTATATCTTTACTATGTTCCGCCATCCAAAATACCATTTGCGTTAACAGAATGGAAGAAATAAAAATAATGCTCACCTTTAAATACATTTCGCTCGCCATCGTCGAAAAGCCGGTTAGCACAACTTGGAATAATAAAGCGACGATCGCGCTTGCAAACACAGCTAATCCTGCACCGAGCCAAACATATTTCACATAGCGCGATTGATCGATGCGTTTCAAATACGATGTAATAATCCCAACAATTAATAATGCTTCTAATGCTTCACGAAACGTAATGAGCAGCGCTTGAACTTCCAATGCCACACGACCCCTTTCTTTACTTTCGTTTTCTTATCGCGTACACCAAAACAGCAACAATGACTCCTACAATTACAATGATCGGGATCCAGTTTTTCACATCAGACAAATCTGTCCACTCTGTCTTTTTTGCTGCTGCTAATCGGTCTAAATCTTCTTCCGTAAAATGACCTGTTTCGACACTCTCTAATTCAAATTGATCTTGCAACGCTTGCAAAATCGTTTGTTTACTTTCCTTAAATTGCTCGATGTTTGACTCTTTTTTTCCTACTCCAAACAATCCCGGATTTCCAAGCGATTGAAGAGCAACATCAAACTGTTGTTTTAACTTTTCATCAAGTTCCGCATCCTTTTGTTGCACGATTGGGGAGAGCGCTTTATATGTAGCAAATGCTTTTGCTAATAAACGTTTGCTCGTATCGTAATTATCGAAGTTTCTCTCCGCATTTTCTAACCGACGGGCAACATTGAGCACAAGCACTTTTTGCATGACTGAAATAATCGTTTCGTCATCCTCATTTTCAATAGCTTCTAAAATAAGTTGTGATGGTTCAGGTCCCATATGCATATCAATTTCTTTTTGAACTGTTTCGTAAATCGCTTTTACTTCGTTAAACTTTTTCTCTTGTACTTTCGCTACCATTTCTTTGTAAGCTTCGGCAACCGTTTCTTCGTTCGGATCACCGTATGAATAAGCAAATGAAGACATAGGAACTGAAGTGAAAATTAATATCATTGACAAGCAAAAAAATAGTATCTTTTTCAAGCCGATCTCCTCCTTCGATGATAATGATAATAATTATCATGCTTGTTGTCAAGAAAAAATGCTAGAGAATCGCTCTAGCGTTGCTGAATAGATCTCATATGCTTTCGTTCGACCGGACGGCACATCTCTTTCACAATAGCCGGAATAACATGTTTAAGGTAAGCTGTAAATTTAATAAATGATTGACCTGTTGTTCTTACTTGATATACAATCGGCACTTCTTCTAACCGAAATCCTTTGCGCACTAAATTTAACGTCAATACTTGAGCATAGTTGTAGTCATGAATAATTTCTGCTTCTTCCATCGCTTGACGAGAAAATGCTCGCATCCCTGATTGACCGTCGTAAATCCATCGTTTTAATAAGATGGATTGAATAAATGTAAATAAGTAATTTCCAATACGTCGATGCCATTTCATCCCTTGAATCGTACCTAAAAAACGCGAACCCATCGTATAATCTGCTTCTCCATGTAAAATAGGCATAATGAGATCGGGAATTTGTTCCGGTGGATATTCGTTATCTGCATCAATCATGACACCAATGTCTGCATCAAGTTCGACACATTGTTGTAAACCGATACGTACAGCTGCTCCTAACCCGTGATTTCGTTCGTTTCTGTAAATGAAATCTGCTCCCGCTTGTTTAGCTACATCAACGGTCCGATCCGTTGATCCATCGTCAACAACGAGTACATACACTTCTATATTCGGTTGAATATGTCTTGGAATGCGACGAATGACTTCCCCAATTGCTTCCTCTTCATTATGCGCAGGTAAAAATACAATTACTTTCATCGTTCTCCCTCTTTCTTTAGCGCTTCAACTAACACAGGACCACGGCTATGGCTCGGATATGGTGCTCCTAACAAATAAGCAATCGTTGGAGCAAGAGAAACGAGGCTATGTTTTTCGTCAATGCGCTTCCCTTTTTCAATCATTGGACCGTACATAAAAAACGGGACGTATCGTTCTCCTTCATCTAAATGGCCATGCCCGCCAATTCCATCTGCTTGTCCATGATCCGCGCAGACGATTAACGTTGTATTGTCCATTTTTCCTTGTTCGTGCAACCATTCAATAAATTGTTGGATTAATGTGTCAACTTCTTCAATTTTTTGCACATATTCATCATAGTGTACACCACGGCTATGACCTGTTTGATCCGTTCCAATAAATTGAACGACAAGTAAATGCAAATCTTGCTCAGCCATCAGTTGTTTTGCGCGTTCCATAATGCTACGATCTGCGACATCATTATGCATGACGGCTGTAACCGTTTCGACATCATTTCCTAGGGAATCGACAAGATGAGCAATGCCGAGCACTTTTCCTTTTTTCCCTACTTTTCGCAATGAATCAAAAACACTTTCGACACGAATACCTAACTTCCATACCATATTTGAACGAATGCCGTGCTCAAACGGATACGTTCCTGTAAGCATCGATGTAAAACAAACGACCGTCCGTGCGGGATATACCGTTTCCATTTGTGTAAAATCTGTTCCATTCGCACGAAGAGACTTTAAAAACGGGGCATTCGCTTGTTCAAAACGATCCTTTCTCATTCCGTCAACAACGAGAACGATGACGCGATCACTTAACGCTTTCTCATTTGGCGGCACGTTATTTGTATAATGGTCAATCATTTTCGGTTTCCAATCAAATAAATAACGATGCAAAATAAACGACCATACAAAAACAAAGGCGTAAAAAGCGATAAATGACGGAGTATGTACATCATGTTGTACTCCGTATTCCCATACAGAAAGAAGAAGCAATATTTTCGGCAATTGTTCTTGTGCATTTCCGCTTGTTGAGTCACTGTTTTTTAACACTAATTTCCAGAAACGAGTGAAATTCAACCATGTCGTTCCAATGCGTAAATGATAATAAAACGTCCCCCAAAAGAAAACGGTGAAAAAGAAGTAAAGACTAACCGCAAGCAAAAGTAAAATCGTCGGAACGAACGACGAAATCATTAAAAAAATGACATAAGGAATCCATAAATAGTTACGTAAAAATAGTGGATAGTCATATATGTAATACAAAACAAAAAGAGGAACTGTTAGCAAAAAGCTACGGAATATTTTTCCCCCTTCTTCCAACGTCATTCCATCTAACAAATGAAAAAGAAGCATTGTTCCTATAACGAAAATCGGGGTAAATGGCTTTCCTTCATTTAACAGATTCCAACACCTTGCTGCTATTTTTTCAAATTTCGATGCTTTTTTCACGCCATCTTCTCCTTTCGAACGAATGTCCATAACGTCGGGATGCGCCACCACACATATAACCCGACGACATAAGAAAATAAAAATTTAAATAAATGAGTCGCTAGTGCAAGAGCATATGCTTGTTCCCAATCTGAGTGAATGCGCGTTAACGTAAACGCCATGACTGCTTCATACGTGGCTAATCCTCCTGGGGTTATTTGAAATACTTGTCCAACCACAGTCATGCTGTTTACCCATAAAGCTTCAACAAACGAAAGGGGAAAGGCGACCATTTTCGCCATTTCAAACAAAACGATGGCTTCACATACCCAACTAAAAACAACGACAATTACGATCGGTACAAAACGACGACTTTTCCATATCGTATCCCAATGTTGTTTATGTTTTTGTAGCCATGACGGGTTCATGCTTCGAAGCACGAAAAACAAAGCAACTATACCACAAAAAACGAACGGAAAAATAAAGACAGAACGGGCAGCGGTGTGCATATAAACAATTGTCCCCAAAAAAGCAAACAAGAACAAAACAATAAAATCAAAAAGACGTAGTACAATGACAGACTGGGCAACAATCGCAAATGGAATGCGATTTTGTTTTGCACATATGCCAATGCGAGCGACATCGCCGATTTTAATGGGAAATAGGTGATTTATAAATAAACTAGCAAATAGCCCATCGATACACGTTTGAAACCGAGCGTGAGGCAAATACCATTTCCATGCGATAGCACGTAAAGCAAAAGCAAGCCCATACATGATAAACATATAACTCGCATGCCACGGTTGCGAAACAAGGCTGTGCATAAGATCAAACAACAATTGCGCATCAAAATGGTGAATCGTCATCCATATAAACGCTACAATACATATCAAGCTAATGAGCCGCATCAAAATTTTTATTTGTTTAGTTTTCATATTGCTTTGCCCATTCAATCGTCTTTGCCAATCCTTCCCGCAACGATATGCGCGGCTCGTATCCAATTTTTACTTTCGCTTTCGTAATATCGGCCCATGTGGCAACAACATCACCGAGACGAGGCGGTTCGTAATGAACACGCATATGTGGAAAATGGGTACGCAACTCCGTAAGCAATTGCTTCATCGTAACCGGTTGACCAGCCCCAAGATTAAACACAGCACTTTCTCCTTTTCGTTCTAGCGCTTGAATCATTCCATCAACAATATCATCAATAAACGTATAATCACGCGTTGTGTGATCTCCGTAAACAGTAATCGCCTCATCACGTAGTAACTGACGAATAAATTTGCTAATCGCCATATCTGGTCGTCCCCACGGTCCGTATACAGTAAAGTAACGAAAAATCGTCATCGTGTAGCCGTATATATGCGCATATGCGTGGCAAAACGATTCGGCACTATATTTCGCCGCTGCATAGGGAGAAATGACTTGCCCGTTTGCCATTTCTTCTTTTAACGGCTGAAATGCTTGATTGCCATATACAGAAGAAGAAGAGGCGAATAACACGTGCTGAACTCCTGCTTCTCCTGCTGCTTGTAACACGTTTACTGTTGCTTTCACATCGTAATCAATATATGACAACGGCTCCGTTAACGATGGTTGAACGCCCGGTAACGCCGCTAAATGAAAAACAATATTTGGTCGATGCTCAAAAAAAATGTGCTTTAATGCATCAAATTGAAGAATATCTACGTTGTAAAAATGAAAGAAGCCGACATTTTTTATTTGTTGGAGCTGACATTGTTTTCGAATCATTGAATAATATGGGTGGAAATTGTCGATGACGATCAGCTCATATCCAAGTTTAAGCAATCTTTTCCCTAAATGACTCCCGATAAATCCTGCTCCGCCTGTGATACATACTTTTTTCATTTGTTTGACTCCTTCATTGTTTATGCGCTACTATTGTATCACATCAAAAAAGCCGCGTGTTATGCGCGGCTCTCTTTTTATTGAATGATCGCACTTACGGCATCAAGCACAGCTTTGCTATGTTGAGCAGCTTCATCTTTTTTATTTTCAGCAATCGCATTATACCATTTTTCTGCCATTGCAAATACTTCCGCTGCTTTTTGATCGCCTAATTTTGCTTTAACATCTAACTCAATCGCCTTTAAGAACATATTTCCTTCTAATGCTTTCACTTTCGCTTCCACGATGTTATTTTCGTCCAATTGTGCTGGCGCTTTTTCATGATAGCCTTTCATTTTACCAAACAACGCTTTTGCATATAATGCGCTTACTTCTGATGCTTTTATCGTTTTGTAATCGTTATTTAACGATAAAATTTCATCTAAACGTGCTGTCGCAGCTTCATCACCGTCAGATAAAGAACCTTTGATCGCTTGGAAAAAGCCCCACGCTTCTGCTTGCTGACCTTTTAGTTCATCTTCAGCTTTCCCTTCTTTTACACCCGCTTCAATTTTCTCAGCGTATGACTTGGAAGCTAAATAGTAGCTTCGATAGATTGATTTATCTGTCAATTGAATGTACACTTTGAAGTCATCTACGTTATTTGCTTTTAACGCTTCTTCTTGCGCTGCTAAACCAGCTTGAATGCTTTGCTCAAGACTAGATTCCCCCGTTAATTGATAATATTCATCACGCTTCATTGCCGTTGGAACGAAAATTTCTGTTGCAAGCAATTTAATTTGATCAAACAATGCTGTTGCTTTTTGTTGATCACCAGCTTCAAGTGTAGCTACAACATCTTTTTGCAACTTTTTTTGCAATTGATAAAAATACGATTGTGTCACTTTATCAACAATTTGACGTGCTGGGTGAACATTTAGTTCTCCGCTTTTTCCACCTTGAATCGCTGCTTCAATTGTTTGAGCAAATGTACCATCTAGTTCATTAATTGGTTTTTGTAGTTGCTCTGTGTATATTTTCTCTACAACATCCCAATCAACTGGTTGTCCTTCTTTTGCTTTTTCTGTTTCTGCTTTCATTGCTTTGTAAGCATCAATAAATGCTTGAACGTTTACTTGATCCTCTGCTTGCTCTGTTTCAGCAGGTTGTTGCTCTTCTTTTTGTTCTTCTACTTTTGTTTCTTCCTTCTCTGTTGTTTCTGTTTTTTGCTGACCGCAACCTGCAAGTACACCACCTGCTAATAAAAACATCGCAAATACAGCTTTTAATTGGCGTTTTTTCATTTCGTATGTGTCCCCCTTTTTTTGATAACGATTATCATTAACCGTTATTATTATAGTGGAGAACGATTTTCAATGTCAATATAAAATTTAAAAAAATATGCCTCGGAATGTAATCCGAGGCATATCCATTATAAATGTTTGCTTAACAGACCAACAAGTGCTTCTTTTGGTTGGAAGCCAACTGTTTTGTCTACAACTTCACCATTTTTAAAGACAAATAATGTTGGAATGCTCATTACACCGTATTTTCCGGCTGTTTCTGGGTTGTCATCTACATTTACTTTAACAATTTTCACTTTGTTACCAAGCTCGCGATCTACTTCCTCTAATACAGGTGCAATCATTTTGCAAGGTCCGCACCAAGGTGCCCAAAAATCAACGAGCACAACTCCTTCTTTCACATCATGAACAAACGTTTGATCTGTTGCATTTACAATTGCCATGTTTCATTCCTCCTTAAACATTTCAGTTCCATAAACATAGTATACCATTGAACGTATTCATTACGCCAATCTTTTGCTTCGCTTCTACTATTTCCTTGTGACAAAAAAATATGCTGAAAAGAAAAGGCAAAGCATTGTGCTCTGCCTTATGAATGTACTTTTAATTTTTTAAATTCCTCAATTAAAAGCGGGACAACCTCAAACATATCACCAACGATGCCGTAATCTGCTACTTTGAAAATATTCGCTTCTGGGTCTTTATTAATCGCCACGATGACTTTTGAGTTAGACATGCCTGCTAAATGTTGAATCGCTCCTGAAATACCGCACGCAATATATAAATCTGGCGTAACGACTTTTCCTGTTTGACCAATTTGAAGCGAATAGTCGCAATATCCTGCATCGCATGCCCCGCGCGATGCCCCAACTGCACCGCCAAGCACGTTCGCTAACTCTTTCAACGGCTCAAATCCTTCGGCGCTTTTCACGCCACGACCGCCAGCAACAATGACTTTCGCTTCAGATAAATCCACACCTTCTGCTGTTTTCCGCACAATGTCACGAACGATTGTACGCAAATCTTTTATATCGACTTGTACATCTACCACTGCACCTGTACGACTTTCATCTTTTTCAAGTGGAGCGATGTTGTTCGGACGAATTGTAACAAACATGAGACCATCTGTAACCATTTTCTTTTCAAACGCTTTACCCGAATAAATTGGTCTTGTAAATACGATATTTCCACCTGCCTCTTCAACCGCAACAACATCGGATACAAGACCACATTGCCATCTTGCAGCAAGTTTTGGAGATAAATCTTTTCCGAGCGCTGTGTGTCCAAACACGATCCCTTCTGGCTTCTCTTGTTCGACAACAGCTTGCAATGCTTGAGCATAGCCGTCTGGCGTATACGTTGCTAATTTTTCATGTTCCACAACAACAACGCGATTTGCTCCGTAAGCAATAAGTTCGTTAGCCAATGAGCGAACGCTCGCTCCGACAACGACAGCAACAACCTCCCCGCCTTCAGCAATCGTTTTTGCAGCGGCAATGGCTTCAAATGATACGTTGCGTAACGCTCCATCGCGTACTTCTGCTAATGTTAATACTTTTCTTGCCATACTCCCCATCCCCCTATTAAATAACTTTTGCTTCTGTATGAAGAAGTGAAACGAGTTCTTTTACTTGATCTGCTATATCTCCTTGCAAAATTTTTCCCGCTTCTTTTTTCGGCGGCAAAAAGATTTCAATTGTTTTTGTTTTCGCTTCTACGTCGTCTTCTTCCAAATCTAAATCATCGAGCTCTAACTCTTCAAGCGGTTTCTTTTTCGCTTTCATAATACCCGGCAATGACGGATAACGCGGCTCATTTAACCCTTGTTGTGCCGTAACTAGTAGAGGTAACGATGTTTCAATGACTTCTTCGTCCCCTTCAACATCGCGAACAACTTTCACGTTTGTTCCTTCAATTTCTAGTTTCGTAATTGTTGTTACATAAGGAATACCTAGCAGTTCAGCAACGCGCGGACCAACTTGACCAGAGCCACCATCAATCGCTACATTTCCAGCTAAAATCAAATCAGCTTCTTTATCTTTTAAATATTCCGCAAGCACTCTTGCCGTTGTATATTGATCGCAATTTTCTACATCGTCTTCAATGTTAATAAGCACTGCTTTATCTGCTCCCATCGCAAGCGCCGTACGAAGCTCTTTTTCTGCATCTTCGTTCCCAATCGTAACAACTGTCACTTCACCGCCGTGCTGATCGCGCACTCGAATCGCTTCTTCAATCGCATATTCATCGTACGGGTTAATGATAAATTCTGCCCCTTCTTCACTTACCTTTCCGTTTTGAATGACGATTTTTTCTTCCGTATCAAACGTACGTTTCATTAATACGAAAATGTTCATATTTCTCTCCCCCTCTTATTTTCCTTGAAACTGTGGTGTTCGTTTTTCAATGAATGCAGAGATACCTTCTTTCGCATCTTCCGTCACAAATACTTCACCAAACAGTTGCGCCTCTTTTTCGACACATTCATGGAATGTTTTTGTTCGTGCTTCATTGGCAAGTTGCAATACTGCTTGAACGGAAATCGGGCTCTTTTGAGCAATTTTTTGTGCAAGCTGCTTTGCTGTATGAAGCAACTGTTCTTCTGGAACGGCTTTGTTTGCTAGCCCCCATTGAACAGCTTCTACACCTGTGATTGGTTCGCTCGTCCACATCATTTCTAGCGCTTTCGCCATACCGACATGGCGCAATAAACGTTGTGTGCCTGCAAATCCCGGGATGATGCCAAGTTGCAACTCTGGCAAGCCAAGTTTGGCGTTTTCCGCTACGATACGTAGGTGGCAACTCATCGCCAACTCAAGCCCTCCGCCAAGTGCAGCACCGTGGATGGCTGCAATAATTGGTTTTGGGAACTGTTCAATTTGTTCCATCACTTGTTGACCTGCTCGAGCGAGTTCAGCTGCTTGTTCGCTCGCCTCAATCGCTGTAAACTCTTTAATATCCGCACCAGCCGAGAAAAATCTCCCTTCTCCATGAAGAACAATGGCACGCACTCCATCATCTTCTTTTAATGCATTAAGTCGTTCTGAAAGCTCTTTCAAAACAGAAGATGCCAAAGCGTTTGCTGGCGGGCGATGAAGTGTCAAAATCGTCACATACCCCTCTTGTTGAACAGAAAACATGTTCCCCCTCCTTCGTATATATCGGAAGGTTGTTGTGCTTTAAACACAACAACCTTTCGTTAACAATTGATGGACTGGCTTCGCTAATGCAACGAGATCATATTTTTGCTCATTCATTACCCATGTTGTTACCATTTCGTCAATCGTCCCGAAAATCATTTGGCGCGCAAGCCGTACATCCAAATCTGAACGAAATTCCCCTTTGTCAATCCCTTCTTGCACAATGCGATCAACTACTTTTAAATATCCTTTTAAAATTTCATTAATTTTCAGACGTAATGATTTATTCGATTGGCGAAGTTCCAGTTGGGTAACGATTGCTAAATGCGGATCGGCCGCTAACATTTGAAAATGTTTTTGAATCAACAAAAACAATTTCTCCGATGGACTCGAAATTCCTTCTATTTCTTCTTCAATTTTTTCGATAAAATAGCCCATTTTTTCTTGGAACAATGAGATTAAAATATCTTCCTTATTTTTAAAGTACAAGTAGATCGTACCATCAGCTACACCCGCTTGTTTTGCGATTTTCGATACTTGCGCTTGATGGTAGCCGTTTTCAGCGATCACGATCACAGCTGCATCAATAATTTGTTTAAACTTCGGTTTATCGCGTTTCAACTTTGCATTCTCCCTTTCAAAAATATGAATGAACAATCATTCATATTTTTTATTTTAAAGAGAGGCAAAAAGCATGTCAAGAAAAAACGTACAAAGGTTATTTTTGCTTTTCTTTTTCTTCTTCAACAAGGGCACGGCGCAATATTTTACCGACTGCTGTTTTTGGCAATTCTTTTCTAAATTCATAAATGCGTGGCACTTTATAAGCGGCCAATTTACTTCTCATAAATTCGTCAAGTTCTTCTTCTGTACACTGTTCTCCATCTTTAAGGACAATAAACGCTTTTACCGTCTCGCCACGATAAGCGTCTGGTACACCGATCACAACAGCTTCTTGCACTTTCGGATGCTCATACAACACTTCTTCTACTTCACGCGGATATACGTTATAACCGCTCGCAATAATCATATCTTTTTTTCGATCGACAACAAAGAAATAGCCTTCTTCATTCATATACCCTAAATCACCCGTATATAGCCAACCATCACGAAGCGTTGCAGCCGTTTCTTCTGGGCGGTTCCAATATCCTTTCATTACTTGTGGTCCACGAACAACAATTTCCCCGATTTCATTTACATTTGCCCGCTCACCTGTTTCTAATGAAACGATCATCGCCTCTGTATCTGGCCAAGGCACGCCGATACTTCCTTTGATTCGCTTTCCATCCCAAATGAAATTGGAATGCGTCACAGGGGATGCTTCGGTTAAACCGTATCCTTCAATAATTTTTCCACCTGTTACTGTTTCAAATTGTTCTTGCACTTCAACTGGAAGTGGAGCTGAACCGCTAATACATATTTTAATTGATGATAAATCATATTTTTTCAAATTCGGATGATTGAGTAGCGCAATGTAAATCGTTGGCGCCCCCGGAAATAGCGTTGGCCGCTGTTTTTCGATCGTTTTTAACGTCGTTTCCACATCAAACTTTGGCAATAAAATCATTTTATATCCTTCCATAATGGATAAGTTCATAACAGCCGTCATCCCATATACGTGGAAAAACGGAAGCACTCCGAGAATCGATTCGTTCCCGCGTTCACATTTATACATCCATTTTGTACACATGAGCGTATTGGATGTTAAATTATAATGTGTCAACATCGCGGCTTTTGGAAATCCAGTTGTTCCGCCTGTATATTGAAGAAGCGCAACATCCTCCACCGGATCCACATTCGTCTCTCTTACTTTCCCGCTCGCAAGCGATAATGCTTTCGTAAATAAGTGGCAATCCCCTTCATGTTTGACGCGTACAATCATCCCTGTTTGTTTCTTTTGTATAAACGGATATAACACGTTTTTCGGAAACGGTAAATAATCTTTTATACTTGTAATGATCACATGCTCAATTTTTGTATGCGCTTTCACTTTCATGATTCTTGGATAAAGCAAATCAAGACCGATAATGATTTTCGCACCACTATCATTTAACTGATATTCCAACTCTCGTTCAGTATATAACGGGTTTGTTTGTACAACCATACCACCTGCAAATAAAACAGCATAGTAGCTAATGACCGCTTGCGGACAGTTTGGCAACATAATCGATACGCGATCCCCTTTTTGTAAACCGAGCTGTTGCACATACGATGCTAACTTAAGCGCTTGTTCATATATTTCTTTATATGTCAGCTCCTTTCCTAAAAAGTGAATGGCTGTTTTGTGCGGAAATTGTTCCGCCGCTTCCCGCAAAAATTGTTGCAACGGCTTGCGCGGATAATCAATTGAATGAGGAACTTGCTGAGGATATAACGCTAGCCATGGCTTCTCCATTTTATTTCCCCCTTTGTTATAAGATTATTTATATTTTATAATATTTTCAGAAATTTTTGTATCAAAAAAATATAAAAGGATGCCTACTGACATCCTTTTATGCAAAAAACATGAGATATATGACACCAATAAGCAAAAATACACCGCACAATACGAGTAATACTTTCGCTAATGTTTCCATTTTTTTCTCCTCTCACCGTATACTTGCTCCGATGACAAACGACAATCCGATCGAAATAACCATGGAAATAAATCCTACCGCTCGATTATCGCTAGCAATTTCATCGTCAATGTTAAACTTTGGAGTTAAAAACTCGTAAATAAAATAACCGATTAACAATAAAACGAAGCCGTAAACGCCCCATCCGATCATCGTAAAAAGTGAATCGTGATGATCGATCGAGTATCGGAAAATATTAGCGATCCCAAATATTTTTCCACCTGTTGCCATCGCTACAGCCATATTTCCTTTTTTAATTTCTTCCCAATTTTTATATTTCGTCACAAGTTCAAAAATAGCTAAAAATAAAACTAAACATAAAATCACGACACTAAAATTGGCAGCAATATGAATCATTTCATTTTCCCAAAAAGCGCTCATAGTTCCTCCCGTCATTGTAATTCGACGATGGTGACGCCTGTTCCCCCTTCAGTCACCTCACCAAATCGAATGCTTTTTACTGAGCGATGGTTTTGCAAATATTGTTGTACCCCTTTCCGAAGCGCTCCTGTCCCTTTTCCGTGAATAATAGAGACGCGTGGGTAACCAGCAAGCAATGCATCATCAATATACTTTTCAACGCGAAGCAATGCATCTTCATATCGCTCGCCTCGCAAATCCAGCTCCAGCGGAACGTGATAATCGCGTCCTTTCACCGTCGCAATCGACTTTGTCTCCATTGGCGTTGGACTGCTTACATACTGCAAATTTTCTTCATTCACTTTCATTTTTAAAATACCGATTTGCACAAGCCACTCTTTGTCGGATACTTTCTCAATCAACTGCCCTTTTTGATTGAGGTGGGTGACTTTTACCTCATCACCAGGTTGTAAAGGTTGCTTTTCTTTCTGCACTCGCTTTTTCTTTCTCGTGTCGATTTGTGGTATAGCTTCTTCTAGCTTTTTACGCGCATCGATGAGTTCATGTTCTTTCATCGCGGCCGCTTGTTGTTTTTGCATCTCGCGAAGGTTTTGAATGACTTCTTCTGCGGTTTTCATCGCTTTTTTCACAATCAGTTCTGCTTCTTCTTTCGCTTTTTCTAGCAAACGATCACGTTGTTCATGCCATTCGTTCCACTGCTTTTCTAATTCGTTTCGCAACTGTTCCGCTTCTTGACGAAGTTTTTCTGCTTGCTCCCACTCTTCTTCGGCCCGCTTTTTACTTCGCTCTAATGAAGCAATCATATTTTCAACTTCATTGCTTTCAGCGCTAATGTACGTACGGGCACGAGCAATAATACGCTCATCTAATCCGAGGCGACGAGAAATATCGAGCGCGTTGCTCCGACCTGGAATACCGATCAACAGTTTATACGTTGGACTTAACGTTTCAATGTCAAATTCGACACTAGCATTCATCACACCATGACGATTATAGCCATATGCTTTTAATTCAGGATAATGCGTCGTTGCTACAACACGCGCACCACGGTTGTGCACTTCATCTAAAATAGCAATCGCTAACGCTGCACCTTCTTGCGGATCCGTTCCTGCTCCAAGCTCATCAAACAACACAAGACTACGCTCGTCCACTTGTTTTAAAATATCAACAATATTGACCATATGAGACGAAAACGTACTTAAACTTTGTTCAATCGACTGTTCATCGCCAATGTCAGCGTATACAGCACGAAATACCGCTAGTTGCGATCCATCTAAAGCTGGCACCTGCAATCCTGCTTGTGCCATAATCGTAAACAAGCCGATCGTTTTTAACGTAACTGTTTTCCCGCCTGTATTTGGTCCGGTAATCACCATCGTCGTATAGTCGTTCCCTAGTTCAATATTGTTTGGAACGACCTGGTCAGGTGGGATGAGCGGATGCCGCGCTTGCATAAGACGAATATATCCGCGCTCATTCATTTTCGGTTTTGTTGCTTTTATCGCTTTCGCGTATTTTGCCTTGGCAAATAAAAAGTCAAGCTGTGCAAGCAATTCGACGTTCTTCGTAATTATTTTCGCCTGCTCGCCGACAGAGGAAGATAATTCACTTAAAATGCGCTCAATTTCTTGTTTTTCTTTCACACGCAATTGCTGCAGTTCGTTGTTTAGTTCTACAACGGATTGTGGCTCGATAAATAACGTCGCACCAGATAAAGACTGATCATGTACAATGCCGCCGTATGTATGGCGGTATTCTTGTTTGACTGGAATGACGTACCGATCATTACGAATCGTAATAATCGCATCCGATAATGTTTTTTGAGCAGATGATGAGCGAATAATGCTTTCTAATTTATCACGTACTCTTCCTTCAATCGCACGCAGTTGGTGGCGCAACGACCGAAGCCGATCGCTTGCTTCATCAAGCACTTCCCCGCTTTCATCAATACAACGATATATATGTTGCTCAAGCTCCATTAAAGGGATGATTTGCTCGGCATATGCCATCATATGCGGAAGCTCTGCCTCCGTCCCTTCTAAAAATTTTCTCAACTGCCTTGCCGTCCGCATCGTACTTGCAACATCGAGTAGCTCATGTGGACTGAGCATTCCCCCAATGCTTGCGCGTTTCGTCTGGGGACGAACATCAAATATGCCACCAAGAGGGACGTGACCGCGCATGCGCAGAACGGTTGCTGCTTCATCCGTTTCTTCTTGCCAACGCACAACTTCTTCAACATATGGTGACGGCGTAAGCGCTGCGACTTTTTCTTTTCCTAACGAGGAAGATACATATTCCGCAAGTTGTGCTTTCACTTTATCAAATTCAAGAATATTTAATGTTTTTCCATACACTAGGTAACCCTCCAGCCGTTTACTTTCGCAAAAAAGATATAAGTTGTTCGATCTCCCATGTATTGATGACCGTTTCTTTCCGAATCCAACCTTTTCGTGCAAATGCAACCCCAAGTTCCATATCATCAAGCATATGGATATTGTGTGCATCCGTATTAATCGCAATTTTGACACCAAGCTGTTGCGCCTTTTGTAAATAAGTATACGTTAAATCGAGCCGATGTGGATTTGCATTTAGCTCAAGCACTGTATTTGTTTCTTTCGCAAGCTGCAACAATTCGTCTATATTTACATCGTATCCGCTTCGTTCTCCGATTAGTCTTCCTGTCGGATGAGCAATCATATGAACGTATGGATTCGTAAGCGCTTCTTTCAATCGTTTCATAATCGTTTCTTGCGGTTGCGAAAAAGCAGAATGAATCGACGCAATGACAAAATCGACCGTTTGTAATACATCATCCGCAAAATCTAACGTTCCATCCGGTAAAATATCCATTTCAATGCCAGATAAAATGACAAAGTCATCATATTGTTCGTTCAAGCGAGCAATTTCTTCTTGTTGGCGTTTTAGTCGTTCAACGGTTAATCCATTTGCTACTTTTAAAAACTGTGAATGATCGGTAATTGCGATGTAGCGATATCCTTTTTTCCGACATGCTTCCGCCATTTGTTGAATCGAAAACGCCCCATCGCTCCATGTCGTATGCATATGTAAATCTCCGCGTATATCACATAAAGTGAGGAGCGGCGTCCCGTCATATGCATCGACTTCTTCTCCACTTTCACGCATTTCTGGTGGGATGAACGGCAAATGAAAGTGGGTAAAAAATTGCTCCTCTGTCATAAACGTTTTCACTTCGCCTGTTTGTATGTTTTCAACACCGTACTCGCTAATTTTTTCACCGCGCTCTTTTCCTAATTGGCGCATGCGGACGTTATGGTCTTTTGAACCGGTAAAATGATGAAGCGTTGTCGCAAAATGTTTAGGAGAAACGAGGCGAAAATCGACATTGACAACATAATCGTATTGCAATTGCAACGATACTTTCGTTTCACCATTTGCGACAACGTCATAAATATGTTCAAGTTGCAACAATTGCTCACGAACAAGCGAATGATCGTTTGTTGCAATAATAAAATCCAAATCTTTGATCGTCTCGCATACACGGCGCAAACTGCCCGCGCGCGAAAACTGAATAATGCCAGCGAAGTTTTCTAGCTGACGCTCGATGTCGGAAGCAACTTCCAACATAAACGCAATCGGTAAACGTTCGGGACGTGCATTCATGCGGGCAAGTGCGGCTAAAATATTTTCTTCTGTTTTTGCACCGAAGCCGCTTAATTGTCGCACACGTTGAGCTAAACATGCTTCTTTTAATGTTTCGATATCGGTCACGCCTAGCTCATGGTACAGTTTAGCAATTTTTTTGCCGCCAAGTCCCGGCAATTTTAAAAGCGGGAATAGCCCTGCTGGAATTTCTTTTTTTAGCTGTTCAAGCACATCGCTTGTTCCCGTCTGCAACCATTGTTGTAAAACCGCAGCTGTGCCTTTGCCGATGCCAGCAATGGACGTCAAATCATCAATGTCGGTTAGGGCACGTTCATCACGTTCTAGCGCTGAAGCTGCTTTACGAAAGGCGGATACTTTAAAAGGATTTTCTCCTTTAATTTCCATATATAAAGCGATTGTTTCAAGCAAACGAATCGCTTCTTTTTTACTTTTCTCCATTTCATTCCCTTCCTTTCGACGAAAAAACTTCTCTCAAACGGAGAAGTTTTTACGCCATATATTGCACAAGCATATGTTTCACAAAATTTGATAAAATCGGTGTGTGTTTGACGATAAAACTAGCGATGAATGAGTTGTGAAGCGGTTGTTGAATTGCAGCAACAGGAACAAGTGCACTCACGTATAAAAGCACAAATAAAAGCAAATACACTTCCATAAATCCAAGCGCTCCACCTGCCCAACGGTTGATGCTTTTTAAAAGCGGCAGCTGAGCAACGAAATCTAGCATCGAACCGATCATTTGCATCACAATTTTTGCAGCAAAAAATAAAACAGCAAATGCAATCGCACGGTAGTATGCTTCATCTAAATTTGTGCTTTCAATGAGCAATTTCATCGTTTCGGCATCACCGAAACTCGGATACGGCACCCATAATTTTAGTCTTGGTGCTAGTTGATCATAATAGTTATATGCAACGATAAATGCAATCAAAAAACCTGTCATATGGATGAATTGCAAAATAAATCCTCGTTTCAATCCAATCATCAGTCCCATAAGGAGGATGAAACAAATAAGCAAATCAATCATCGCTGTCATCATCCTTTTCTTTATTCATTTTTCGCAAAAGGCGTTCGTATTCATCTTTTAGTTTAATATATTCATGAACGATATTGACTGCCGTTAATACAGCAAGTTTACTCGTATCAAGCGTCGGATTTTTCGCGCTAATTTCACGCATTTTATCATCAACAATGGAAGCAACAAGCCGAATATGACTTGAACTTTCTGTTCCGACAATTGAATATTGCTGTCCGTATATATCTACCGTAATGCGCGTTTTTTTCTGCTCGGCCAAACTATTTCCCCCATTCATCCGATCTCCCGTTTCGGCAAAATTCTACCTTTTATCTTACCACGATTTGCAGATATATGAAAAGATATACGAAAATAAGAGCGGGCATGAAACCCCGCTCTTATTTATGACCATTGCTCTAGTTGTTTGTTTGTTCCGTCTCTTTTCGCCATTTGTTTCATGTATGTGAGATTTAACCGCTCTTTATGAAGGAGAAACATTCTTTTTGCCCATTCACAATCGGAATTCGATTTCCAATGTACACATGCGCGAAGGCGATCTAATATAATGTCTTCAATTCCGATGACGTAAACAGACAACCCTTCTTCTAGCCTTAACTCAATCACTTTATTCTCATCAGCATCTTCTAACATATCATTTGGAATTTCCACACTAACAAACAATTCATCATGATACCAATGTCTTCCTAACGGAGTGAAACCAAGTTGAGTGAGCAATTGCCCTGCTTTTTCGCGATCACTAACAATTAAGTCGATATCTACTGTCGTATAATCACCGCGCGTATATATTTCAACCGCAAGCCCGCCAACAATAATTGGACGTATACGATACGGCTCCAATAGCTTCGTTAAAATGGCTGTGACTTGAACCATTTTTTCAAACGATGTTTTCGTTTGAAGCGACTGAAGTTTTTCTTGCGCCTCTTTAATCGAATTCATAATACCACACTCGTTCGTTCAAATATCGAATTTTTCCTTCTTGCTCTGCTTTTTTCCATCGTTTTATGCATAATTCATCTAATATACGCATTTCCTCTTTGTCCCGTGGACGTAAACGTACATGTGGCTCTCTTCCATCTTTTAATATATCTCGTTCCACATTTCCTTTGCGCGAAAAAATCCAATCGTTTAGTTCAGACATATTCATTTTTCTCACTTCGTTTCACTCCAACAACTATTTTTTACATTATATCACAAAAGAGCAGGCATCGATACCCGCTCTTACTTCATAAATGGCCACCAATTCGCCCGTCCAAACGTTTTCACCATCACCGGAATAAATAACGGCAAAACGATAAGCGCATATAAGAAAAGACCTGTTAAAATAATCGTCGCAATTTGCAAGAGCGATAGCACACCCGATGGATACATCGCCGCAAACGTTCCTCCTAAAATGATGGCAGCTGAAATGATTACTGTTCCCATATGGCGCATCGCTTCAAGCATCGCTTCCTGCACCGTTTTGTCACGGTATTCGCTAAAGCGGTCCATTAAGAAAATGCTGTAGTCAATACCGAGCGCCATTAAAATGACGAATGCGAAAAACGGAACAGCCCAGTTTACCCCTTCGTATCCGAGCACATTGACAAACACAAGTTCAGTAAACGCCATCGATGTATAATATGTTAAAATAAGCGATAACATTAAGTACGCAGGCATAATGAACGAACGAAGAAGAACAATTAAAATCATCGCAATACCTATGAGCATAAATAATGACGTGCGCGCGTAATCGTCAGCGGAAATGTCGCGTAAATCTGAGTATATGCTTGTCACGCCACCAACACCTACTTTCGCATGCTCAAGTTTTGTGCCATTCACCGCCCGAGCGATCGCTTCCTTCACTTGTGCGATTTTTTCCATCGTCGTCGTTTCATACGGATTGGACGAAAAAACAACATCGAACGTCACTACTTTTCCGTCTTTCGACATATACGCTTCCTTCGCCTGCGCAAATTCCTCGCTCGTCAACAATTGTGGTGGCATATACCACCCTGCCATTTCTTCATCTGGCGCATTCGCTAGTTCCGAAACGTACTGTTTGGCAGATTGTAGCCCATCTTCCACCTGTTGCAGTCCATTGACGCTTTGATTTAATCCTAAGACGAGTTGATCCATTTGGCTATTTAGTTGTGAAAAACCTGCCAACAATTGTTGTTGACCGTCATTGACTTTCGCTAGCCCATTTGTCACTTCTGGCAATCGTTGCACGATTTGGCCTTGACCATCCGCTGCTTGCTCTAATCCGAAACGAAGCTTTCCAAGTCCAACGATCACTTGATCCATTCCCGTAATAAGCGCTTGCTGTCCGTTTGTTACTGTCGCAAACGATTCATTTGCTTGCTGCAAACCGAGCTGAATCCGTTGTAGCGCATCATTCACTTGGACAAACGCATGAGAGAGTGTATTCATTTGCACACTGATTTGTTCAATCGCTTGCTTCACATATGCATACTCCGCATCTTCACGCAAGCCCGTATGACGTTCTTCAATACGGTTCAGCGACTGAGAAAGAAGTGGCAGTTGTTTCGAAATCGCAGTAAGTCCCGCTTCTATTTGTTTATATTGTTCGCTTAGTTGACGCAATCCGACCGTTGCTTGCTCATATCCGTTTCGCAACTCATTCGCTCCATCATGCAGCTTTTTCATATTCGTTTGTATCGTCTGCAATCCTTTTTCTAAATCAGCTGCACCAATCGCTCCGCTTCGTACTCCGTCTTCTAATTTCTTTAACGCTTGCTGTAAATCGGTCATGCCCGTTTTCAACTTCGTCGTTCCGTTGACGAGTTCACGAATGCCGCCCGTCGCCTGCTCTAGCCTTGGAGCGGACTTCGCCATTTCGTTACTCGCTTCACTTAAACCGGAACGAATTTGCCCGATGCCGTCTGCTCCTTTTCCAAGTCCATCTTTTAACTGTTCCGCTTGCTTTGTCACAAACAATTGATCAATTGGCTCTCCAAGCGGGCGAGTTACTGAACGAACAGCTTCCACGCCATCAATATTTGCCACTTCGCGACTAATTTTTTCAATTAAGTAGTAATATTGTTCATCATCCATCGCTTCATCATTTTTCATGACGATTTTCGTCGGCATCGCTTCCCCTTCACTAAAGTGGGCTGAAATGATGTTAAATGCTTTAACAGACGCGTAACGATCCCCGATTTCCGCCATCGAGTTAAAAGAAAGCTTGCCGTCATACGTCAATAAAATCGGCAATGTCATAACTGCCACGATCGCAAGCGCCCATAGTGGGCGAGCGAAAGAAAAACGACCTGCGATATCCCATAATTTGCTCGGCTTATGTTCAAGCGCCCCTTTCATCGGCCAAAACAGCTTTTCGCCAAGTGTAGCCATAAAAAATGGTACAAGCGTAATAAGGGCAACAAGCAACACGACGACACCAACTGCTACAGCTGATGCGGACTGATACAGTTTAAATGTTGACAGCCCAATTGATGCAAAGCCGATCATGACCGCGAGTCCGCTGAAAATAACCGTCTTTCCAGCCGTCTTATACGTGGCGATAATCGCTTCTGTTCGGTCTTCTCGTTTCGCTAATTCTTCTTTAAAGCGGCTTAACAATAAAATACAATAATCCGTTCCAATGCCGAACAAAACGGCAACTAAAAATGTTTGCGTAAACGTAGAAAGCGGAAAGTCCACTCGATCGACAAGAAAAGCAACAACAGATTGCGATACGATATACGTCAATCCAACCGTCAGCAACGGCACAAACGGAGCAACGAGCGAACGAAATACAAGAAATAAAACAATTAAAATAAACACGACCGTAATGCCTTCTGTTTTTTTCAATCCTTCTTGTGAACTTTGTACGACATCTTCGTCAATCATCCAACTACCTGTGTAATAGTGCGGCACATCAATATGCTCGATCGCCTCATAAAGGGCTGTGCTTATTTCTTTTGCTGTACGTTTGTTTCGTTCTAATTGAAGGGAGACAAGCACCGTTGTCCCGTCTTTTGACATAAGTTTTTCTTTTAGCTGTCCGTCATCAAGCGGCGAAACGATTTGTATTAAACCGAGCGATTCTTTTTTCCCTTGCAGCTGCTCTACAGCTTTCTCGATTTCTTTCCAATCTTTTTCTTGTAATCTCTCTTTTCGATGAAAGACGAGGACGGCACTCATTTCCCCTTCCTTATTTTCTTGCTTTTGTACTTCTTTTAATAACTCGCTCGCAAGCGAAGATGAATAACCATCTGGGACGGTAATTTGCCCTTTTTCGCGCACAAGTTGACCCATATTCGGAGCGGTCATGACAAGCACAACAGCTGCGACAATCCACGCGAGTAAAACGACCCATTTTCCACGAATAATCGTTTTCATTTGCCATCCTCCATTTCTTGTAAAATCATCGCTAATTTCTCATACGTTTGAATAAACTGCTCAATTTCTTCATGCGAAAGCTTTGTCATCATCTTCTCAACAAGTTCGTATACTTTTTGTTCTGTTTCAACAAGCCATTGTTCCCCTTTTTCTGTAAGTGAAAGTGAAATAATGCGACGATCGTCTTCATCTTTGCCACGTGCAATCATTCCTTTTTCAACAAGACGATTCGTCATCGCGGTAATCGCGCTTTTATTCACCGCAAACACGTCGGCTAATTCCGTTGATGTGCACACCTTATGCTTATATATGTAGCGCAATACATAATATTGATCGTGCGTCACATCATCTAACTCACATTTCATCAGCGCCGCCCCTCGTTTATTCACAAGAAACGAAACGGACAAATAGCGCTCAATAAATTGTTGTATGCTTCTCTCCACCGATCAATGCCTCCCATCCGAATAGTTCAATTGTTTAACTATTTAACAATATAACTATGAAACACGGAATAGTCAATGATGAAGTGATGTGTGGTATAATATTGAAAAAAGCGAGGGAGATACGATGAATCCAGAGTCATCTAAACTGTATACGTATGCTGACTATATTCAATGGGAGGGGCAGTGGGAACTTATTAACGGGAAAGCTTACAACATGAGCCCTTCTCCATCGTGGGATCATCAATTTACCGTCATGGAACTATCGTTTGCGTTCCGTTCGCACTTTCAAAATAAAAATTGCTATGTCGCCATTGCTCCGTTTGATGTTCGACTTTCTGAAAACGATGACTACACGCATGCAAAACATGTTGTGCAACCGGATATTTCCGTCATTTGCAACCGGAACAACTTAACAGCAACTGGCTGTTTAGGAGCACCAACACTCATTGTCGAAGTTCTTTCTCCATCTACAGCTTTAAAAGACCGAAATGAAAAATTTAAGCTATACGAGCGGTTTAACGTGCAAGAATATTGGATTGTTGATCCCGTATATAAAACGGTTGAAGTATTTGGATTGGAAGATGGTTTTTTTAAAAAAAGAGAGGCGTTTGGAGAAAACGACACAATCACGTCCTTTATATTTACAAACTTTTCTCTCGAGGCGAAGCGATTATTTTTTCAATAAAAAAGGCAGCCAATAGCCGAGTCACAAGCTAATTGGGCAGCCTTTTTCTTTTTATCGTTTAAGCCGCGACGTCGCGTTTTTGGAACATCCACCATGTCACCGCATTGAACACGACAAAATACACAAGCAGCACCGCAAGCGAAAACGGCATCGTCATCCCTTTCACCAACGGCGTGCCGTCAATATATTGTGCTAAGTTCGTATTGGCAAACAATATATATTTCGCCCAGTCAAATTTCAGCGACAAAAAGTAGGTGATTTGTGGACCGATGAACAGTGAGAACGTCGCCAAGCCAATCGCGAGCGACTGGTTGCAGAAAACGGTGGAAATCATAAACGCGAACGTCGCAAGCGAAAAGGGCATTGCCTCGTGGAGTTCATTTACCGTGCAGCGAAACAAAATATTCCTATTGATACCGTGAAAAAACAGCTCCACGTGGCATAAGGAGTACCCTGTTTGTTTCTTTTTTAAATAGTAATTATTGTAACAAAAATCGCTCAACTACAGTTATTATTATAAAAAATACTCAACTACAGTTGACTTCATTTATAAAGAAAGTGATCATTGACATCCCCCAAACAACGTTGAATTTCTGATGACTGCATGTATGCAATCAACGGTCAGATGGCAAGCAGTGTGATCAAGAAATCAAGCTTTTCATTCGCCCTCGTAATTTGTACAGACCAAAACCGATAACGGCTCCACTCATGTTCAAAATGATATCATCAACATCGAGGCTTCTTTCACTAGGGTATTCAGCAAATTTTCCATCCATCAACGCTGTCATAAATTGAACGGATTCAATGCCGCTCGAAACCAGCAAGGCAAGGAGAAGAAACGGTTTGATACGTGCAAAATAGGGATGAATCAAAGGAACAAAGATGCCCAACGGAAGCAACAGAAAGATGTTTCCCCAAATATTCACAGGAGTAATACTTGTTTCCAAAATCGTTTTAAACGGGATTAAATTATAATGGGGAAACACCTGTTCCTCTGGCGGCAGCACTGGTTGGGTCATAAAGCGCCAATAAGGAATATATAAAACCGTATAATACAAAACAAAAAACAAGTAAACATAAAAGCAAGCGTGAATCACCATATTCAACCCAATCCATTGCCGCACTTTGGACACACTCCAGCATACAAACACAAAGATGGGCAATAGATTGAGACAAATATGAATGAACACAATCCAAACCGATATGCCAGGAAAATTTCCATAGACATGATCCCAAGTCTTGAGACAAGCTACCATGACAAAAGGAATAATCGTGATGGTTTTTCGAATCATTTACCGCTTCAGCTCCTTTATTCTTTGCTTGTATTCCCTTTTTAGTTCCTTGTAACCGTCTTCGACTGAAATATTTTTATTTAGTATAATAGGAAAATATCCCCTTTCTAGTTCGTGGAAAATAGAGAGTTGTTCCAGAGTCATTGATTCTTTAATATAAGGTCCTTGTTTTCCATAATAAAATACATTTTTTACATCTATTCCTGGATATAAGTTTTCATAGGCACGAATAGTGTCTGAATCATAGTATGCAGGAAAATTTCCACCAAATGTATTTCCCCCATTATAGATTATTGATAAAGCATAGTCCTTTCCCATAGCATATCTTATAACTTCCCAAGCCAAATTCTTTTTCTCAGATTGATTAGATAATGCGATATTATGAACTTCAATACTAGCAACTTCTGGTTTATTACTATAATAAGGAGCTGGATAAATTCTAAATTCGAACTTAGCTGGATTAAATCCTAGTCCTAGATCTGCCCTTGCTTTTTTATACAACCATTGAAGTTCGTGAGGATAAGTGATTCTCATTGCCACTTTACCTGTAAAAAAAGCTCTGTCTTCAGCCATATTACGTACTCCATATTTTTGATGCATTGTTATAAACCATTTAAACCATTTCCCCCAAGACGGATGGTTATAGATCTCTTCCTTCTCCTGAAGTGGAAGCTCAAGTGGAGTGGTTAGAAGTTGAAAGTCCATAAATAATCCTTCTTCTCCTCCAGGACCAAATGAGATAGCATAAATTTTTCTGTTATGTGGATTTAGGTTCTTCCGATTAATTTTTTCAGCTATATATTCCAATTCTTCCCAAGATACTGTTTCTTCTGGAATAGGCACCTTCAAAGTCTTGAAAATGTCAAGATTAACAACTAATAGCTTTGTAGAAAAAGTTGGGGAAAGAAAATAGTAATGTCCATTCCCAGCCTTTTTGGCAATATCTAAAACCGGACTGTATAAATTTTTAACATCTATTCCACTCTGTCCAACCATAAATGTATCCAATTCAGCTAACAGATTTTTTTTAATCAATTTTTCAAAATAAGAGGTTGGCACCCCTGCAATTAAATCAATCTCTTGGTCCTTAAGTTTTTTTTCAATAGCGCTATGTATTTTAGACCAAAGGTGCTTATAATCATGTTTAATAGTATCATCCCAAATATAATCAAGTTGAATTTTGATGCCTTTTGCTTTTTCAAACTCCTTAGCAAACACTTCATACTTATCCCAATCACTTTTTAAGAATATTGCCATTTTTACATGCTCTTCTTGCCTTGAACAAGAAACGAGAAAGAAGGTCGTGAATAATGCTAAGAAAATATAATATACTCTCATATATTTTCTCACTCCCTCTAGCAATGTTCATATATCAAGGTTTCTTGGCGTCTCAGGGGGTGTCAAAAAAATTTTTTCCGACAAAAACCCATACACACATTTTCATTTTTGTTGATATCTAACCGTCTATGGTGCGCTTCGTGTTCGCTTATAGATATTTTGTAGGTTTATATGTATACGTTACACCTTGGATCGCTGCGTTTCTGATGAGTACAAACCCTCCCATGTCTCTGGGCATCCACGCGCCAACATTCCTTCGTTCGGTCTCTTCACCAGGCAGAGGCCGACTAAGATCCTATAGGGACTCAAAGTCGAATATGAAATCGTGTGCCAGCTTCTCCGTGTCATCCACCCGGTTGTTCAGACCGTTCTTTTCACGAAAGGAGGCGGCTCTAGGCTGCCTAGGCTTGGAGTGGAGAAAAGATATCTTGCATCATTCATTCCCCATTAAACACTTGCTGTTTCACGCAAACCGCGTATAGAACCTTCCATAGCTTTACTGCATAACACCACGATCGATTGCTTCTTACGCAACGGGTTGATGGGGCGTATCATATAGTACTGGTGTGAGGCCCGGAACGCTTCGTTATAAGCAAATCAATGGCATCATCATCCGAAAGAGAAGGGGGCGCAGCCATTTTCGTCCTCGTTTCGAGATTCGCTTCTGTCCTTCCGATTTCCGATAACAGCTCCATGATCGTCGCCTCTCCTAGTCCCGGAATCGTTTAGAGCCATTCGTATTCGACGGTCGTTTGCACAAGGGCCGTCAACTCTTCGGTCAAAGCAGTGATCTCTTGTTCCAATTGGCGATACCGGCGGACGAGCGTGGCGATTTCGATACGAGCCATCGGTTTTCCTTCCGTGATCCCAATCGCATAGTGTGAAACCTCTATCAGCTTTTGAATTTTCGGTTTTTGCGGACATTTGAGTTCTTCTCTTTGACGATACCGCTCCATGAACCCTTCGACCGTCTGATCAGCGATATCTACCGGAAATGGCGTGTTCTCTAATATCGCTAATACCATTTTGCCAAACGACGGGAACACCTGTACAAACTCAGGAAAATAGCGATCGAGCCAATGAATCATTTGATTGTAGATGATATTCCGTTCCTTGAACAGCGACTCTCGAAACGTGCTTCCTGTCCGTAATTCCACTTTCACCTCTTGGAAAATGCGGAGATAGCTAAAGCATCCATCTTTGATTAGTCTGGCGATAACGAGGGCATCTTTGGCATCGTGCTTCGTTTGGTAAGTTGTCGTCGAGCTCTTTCGACCGTTTGACGTGCATCAGGTTGACCATCACCAATGGGATCTTTCCTCGAGGAAATAGGCGAGGTGCAACCAGTTATGCCCGGTCGGTTCCATACCGACGATGATCTCCGTCTTGCCAAATTCTCTTTTGCTTCTTCAATCGACACGTAGAATTGTTCGAATCCGATTCGCGATTGGAACACAGGAAACGGCTTTTTCAGTTCTCTTCCTCGTTCATCCACCATCGCTGCGTAGTGTTTGTGTTTGGCAATATCCATTCCAATTACTAAAATTTGTTCTGTCACTTGTTCAATTTTGCGATTTTGTGTACAATTCATCTCGTAGTCTTCCTTGGTCTGATGTTGGTGTTTGGTGTACCCCTACATTTATATTAAGGGGCTTTTTTCTTTCAAGTCCCTGAAAACCTTTCTAACAGGAATGCTCCTAAAAGAAAGGGACATGATCTCAATTCATAGTAGCTAGTACTTAATCTATCTTTCTAGTCAGAGATCATGCCCCTTTATTTCCAAACTATTCATATAAAACATAGGCTCCGCAAAAGCAAAAAATATTTAATAATAAAACTTTCCAGAGGCTGTTTGAGGAGTACTCTCGTTATATGCATTTCTTAAATACGCTTTCTTTTTCCCATTATAACCATTCAAGTCATTTCCTGTATCAATAGAACCAGCCCCATACTTCCAACTTACTTTTAAAACGGTTCCGTCTGTTGAACGAATTTGATAACCGACTCCGCAAGCACTGTTACTATAATACGGAGCTTGAGTTCCAATAAATCTTGCTTTGCCATCAAGTTCAAATGTTTGTCCGTATCCACCACCAAGATAAACCCCATAATCAAAGTAGTTAGAGGCATAATTGTAAGTAGCAGCATCTACTAGACTTACACTTCCCATTAAGAGTGCGCAACTTAATGCTCCTCCAGCTAAAAACTTTTTGACTTTTTTCATCTTGGATTTCTCCTCCCTTACAAATATTTTTCCTATTCAACCTGATTATACCTCCACTTTCCCCCCCTTTCACCGCCAACATGGTGTCGAACCCCGCCATTTTTTGTCGGATACCGACACGAAATGGCGGACTTCAAAAAGAAAATGCTCTCACCGATCCGGTGAAGGCATTCACAACATATGATGCTCTGGAATGAGCCCTAATTGTTTTGCTTTTTCCACTGCTTCTATTCGTGAAGATACGTGCAGCTTTGTGAAGATGCGCGATAAATGTCTTTCTATCGTTCGTTGGCTCGTGTGATGTTTTTCTGCAATATCTTTATTACATAAGCCGTTAGCAACTTCCATTAATAGTTCTTGCTCGAGAGAACTCAGCACAGCCAGTTGTCCGTTTTCATCCATATTTTCTTTTGCTCCACAACGGCACAGCTGACGCAATACATGCACAGGAATGACCGCCTCATCTCGTAGCGCACAGCGAATCGCTGTCACCAATTGCTCGCTTGATGCGGTTTTACTGACAAAGCCTGTAATGCCTGATTCAATGAAATAATTAAAAAAAGGAACAATATCATATCCGGTATAGATGACAATTTTCGCAGTTGGCTGTTTTTCGAGAATTCGTTTACTCAATTCGATACCGCTCATATCCGACATACACCAGTCAAGTAAACATATATCATACGCACGTTGCTCGATCATTTGTTCTGCTTCGCTCGCAGATGTCGTAATGTCTACTTGAAAATCTCCTTCACGTTCAAGCACATTTCTCGTACCTTCGCAAACAAGGAGATGATCGTCGACGATTAAAATGTGAATCATTCCATCAATTTCTCCTTTCCGTACGTTTATAATGGAATGGTTACCGTTATCTCTAATCCAGATCCATGCGATGACGCGATTTTGCATGTTCCACCTAATCCTTGCACACGCTCTTTTATTCCAAATAATCCTAAATTACCATGATGATCATTTGATTTTTCCATCTCTATTCCTACTCCATCGTCCACATAACGAAGTTGAACAGCCTCATCTTGTGCATCCAATACGAGGTGGATCGTTGATGCTTGAGAATGTTTTACGGCGTTGTTTAACAATTCTTGTATGATCCGATACATCGCCAGTTCCTGTTCTTCTCCTAATTTAGCTTGTATGTGAACATTCCACTTTACTTTTATATTCGTACGTAAATGAAATCGGTCAATAAGCTGTGTGATGGCTTGTTTTAGTCCCATCTGACTCAAAAACGGCGGTCTTAATTCATGGCATATTTCTCTTGTTACATCAATAACATTGAGGAGCTCCTCGTCGATATCGTTTAGCTGTTTTTGTATATCTTCCACGTACAGAGGTTGAACAAGCAAGTTTTCCACTTTTCTTCTTAACAAAATTAAATCTTGAAGCAATGTATCGTGCAAATCGATCGCAAGTTTTTTTCTTTCCCTTTCTGACCATTGAAACATGAATCGAGCAAATGAAATCGAATGTTCTTTTTCTTTTAAGCGATCTAACTCTTTCAATAGATCCTCCACTTTTAACATGTTTTCCATCGTCATGCTCGTATAATAAACAACGGTAGATAGCCAGTCTTTTTGCTCGGCGCGAAATAAAAGAGGGTGTTTCTTTTGTCCCACTAACCATAAAGGGGTTTGACGAAATAGACCGATAAACACGACAAATAAGGAACGATGTTCAATTACTCGTCCGACAGAAAATGGAGCACCATTTATTTTTTTGACGATATTCGCCCAATGTGCTTGATTGTACTCGAAAGAAAGCGGTTCGTTTATGGACTGCACCACCTCTATTTTTTCCACGTTTAAAATTTCTTGCAATTCCTTTTCCAAACAATACATGGCTCCTTCTACTGTACGTTGTTTTTTCAGTTGTTCACTTATGCGATACAAGCTCTCTTGATAAAAATGTTTTTGCATACGTAATTTTGTCCGCCATTTGCGGTCTAACCATTCTTTTACGTACAAAGTAGCAAAGACGATGATGTAAACGATAGAAAATAAAACAAAAAGTTCAGCCCATTTTCTAGAGCGATGGAGCCATTGATTGTACACAATCATCATAAAAAAAGATGGGAATAATGCGAACAAACTAAGATACTTTAACCGCTCGATGGAAAATGGCAGTTGAAACAGTTGATCTGTTGCCATTAAATAAAAGAAAACGATCGGTAAGGCGAAGAGAAAACTAACGGTTAATTCCGCTGGCAGTATCCATTTTTTCATCACTAGCATAGGGAGAATATAAAAGAAAAGAAATGGGATCGTCGATAAACTAATTGCCAATAACAATCCTTTTATCGTATGTTGCTGTTCATCTTTTTTTAGATCAACGAACCCTTTTCCTAACAAAGCGAGAATGGTAACCGTATTGATAAAAAATGCCGTCAATAACACTTCCATTTCACTTATCGAACGAAACGGTATAGACATCAGTGAAATAATAAACATCACAACGTTAAACCAATAAAGGGAAAAGACGATTTTTTTCGCAAACCATACTTTCTTTTCGTTTTCAAAATAGTTGTAAACAAAATGCAAAAATAGCGGAGGCAGCATGAAAAATGCACCGCTGAATATTTGCCTTCCAAAAGGCGCATGTTTCGCTGATAAGCTGGCACTGATATAACAAAGCCCTGTCGATAACAACAAGTAAATCAGCACGGTCGCCGAGTTATTATCTGGTCGCAAACGAAGCAAAAAAACGCTTAAACCAACAGCGAATAGAAAAAAAATCGTCGGCAAAATAATATAATACAACCACTGTTCCGTTCCATGCGATTGATAGTCAACTGTAAATGTTTGGATTTTATTTCCTCTTTGAATGGTGATTGTTTTCGCCTGTTCGATGGTTTTGTATTTCCGGACAGTAAAATGGGAGAGCGGGGGCTTTCCATCCACTTTCAGCACTTGATCATGAATATGAATCCCATGTGTTTTTGCCCAGCCAAACTCGTAAAGATCGTTAACAATCATATTCCCATTCTTGTTTTCTACTACATCCATACCGACCAATGGATGCTTAACATTTAAAATGGTTAAATATAGCGCTGCAATCGAAGCAATAACCATAGCAATAACTGGTCGATTCATCGTGATCTACATCCAATATCTAAGCGGACTGGTCGATTCGCTAAACACCTTTATCACTGCTTTTAACTCTAACTCACTTAAACCAATGAAGCTCACCGTACCATTTTTTAATTTTTCGATCACTTCCGAATGTTCTACTAAAAAGCGAATGATTTGTTGCATCACAATCCCCCTCCAACATTCTTAAATAAATGTTTTCAGCGCAGATTTATACGCATCATCTGCATCTAGTTTTTCGGCTTCTTGCATCGCTTTTTCCTTGTAAATTTGGCTCATCACTTTTGCGTAATAAATCGCTCCTTCCTGTTCCATTTGCTGAAGCGCTTTTTCTTTTTGGACATACATCCGATCGTAGTCTATATCGTTGTTGAAATACTGCTTCCACAAGTTATCGTTCTTGCTTTCTAGCATATACAAAATCGGAAGCGACTTTTTCTTTGTTTGAATATCATTCTTTTCGTCCCATCGATACAATGCATCAAGATCATTGTCGATTTGTGCTGCAATACCGATGTAGCGAGCATATGTTTCAAGCGTTGCGATGTCCTCTTTTCCTGCTAATAATGCCCCAATGACACAAGCCATCGCAACAAGAGAGCCTGATTTTTTCTCTACCATTTTTATATATTCTGCTTCTGTTTGTACGTCACACGCCACATCAGTCTGTTGTCCGTGTACACTTTGCAACAAGCAAGACGTAACATATGATAGTGCCTTTAATTTCTTTCCATCAGCAATGTTTGAATGAGCAATTACTTGCTGCCCTAATAACAAAAACCCAATCGCAGTATGTACGGCAATCGCATCATCTTTTAGCCGATCTTGATCGACTACGTCATCAAGTAAATCGCCAGCAAGCACGATTAATTCAATAGCCGCTGCGATATATGTTGAGTGATCTCCTTGTGTCGAAAACAAGTCATAATGCAAATAAGCCAACCGCCCAAACAACAAATCGCTCTCTTTCATATGTTGCTCGATTGCGACCAACATGTGTGCTTTCAGTTGTGGTTCCGACACCAATTGTTTCACGATTTCTTTCATTTGCTTCGCTATTTTTCCCTTTTCGCTCATCCTATCGCACCTTGAATAAATATTTATATATAGGGAATATTCGACAATTCCAATGAAATTCCTTCCTGAAAAATAAAAAGACTTGTCGAAGATTGTGACAAGTCTTTTGCTTTGTTATCACTTACTACCCAATAGAACGATTAGCATTACAATAAAATTCTATACTTGTTGAAATCGTATATGTTGCACCATGATAGGAATATTTCCCGGAGACCGTAATGACGTATGTGCGACCACCATCAATTAATTCCGCATTATATCCTGTCTGTGTCCACGTCCCGCTGCCAGACGCTTTTGAGGAGATCGATTTAACTCCCGAAAACAGTTGTCTTTTATGAACATCACTATACTGAGTTTCAAAAGTTCCTGTCACATACAAAGTCTGAACGGTTTGTCCAACTTGGATCGTTGTTGTTTTTGTCTTTGAGGCAATCGATTGAGGAGTAATCGTCCCTGATTCTTTTGAGGAATTAATCCCCTGTTGATTCGAAGTTGCCAACGAATCTTTTCCTATGCCAAATAAAATTCCTCCAACAAGCATTACCGCTACTGCTATACGGATCAATTGACGAATCATCTTAAAAATTCCTCCTTCGTTTTAATAGTTTGATTATACTTCACTGTTTTCTATTCTTCACCGCCAACTTGATGTCGAACCCCGCCATTTTTTTGGCGGTGTGCCCGCCAATTTTGGCGGACTAGACAAAAATTCCCTCATCCATTCTGAGGATGTTCCCAACATATAAAAACCCCCATCCAATGCTCGTGCATCAGATGGGGATTCGTTTTATGCGCGCAATGTGGCGCCGAATTGTTGTTCGACCGCTTGGATCACTTGTTCGTGGACGTTTGTTACTTCTTCATCTGTTAATGTCCGCTCTGGGTCGTAGTAGCGAAGCGAGAAGGCGATCGATTTTTTTCCTTCTGGAAGGCGGTCGCCTTTGTAAACGTCGAAAATCGTTACTTCTTTTAATAGCTCTCCGCCTGTTTCGATAATCGCTTTTTGCAACTCACCCGCAACAATATGCTCATCAACGACGAGCGCAATATCGCGCGTAATGGATGGGAAGCGCGGAATCGCTGTATAGCGAATATCATCTACTTCCGCTTTTAATAAAGCTTCAAGGTCTAGCTCAAATACATACGTTTCTTTTAAATCAAATTCTTTTTGCACGATCGGATGTAGCTGACCGATAAAGCCGATTGTTTTGCCGTCTAGCAACATATCGGCTGTACGTCCTGGATGAAGGTGCTCGCGTTTTGCTTGCTTGTATTCGATGCGGCTCTCTAATCCTAGCAACGCAACCAAGCCATCTACAATGCCTTTTGCGACATAAAAATCAACTGCTTTTTTCTCTCCTTGCCATAAATGGGCGTGCCATACGCCTGTCAAGACGCCGGCTAACCGCTCTTTTTCGTTTGGCAACTCGTGTTCATTCGTTGCTAAATATACCGAGCCGATTTCGTATAATGCTACGTTTTCGACTTGGCGAGCGCGGTTGTAGCTTGCGGCTTCTAGCAAGTGCGGCACTAAACTTTGCCGCAAGACGCTGCGTTCTTCACTCATTGGAAGAGCGAGACGGATCGGTTCCGCCGTTTCAAGCGTAAACATCGTTGCTTTCGCCTCGTTCGTGAGCGAGTACGTAATCGCTTGGAATAATCCCGCATCTTCTAAATAACGGCGCACGTGGCGGCGCTTTGCTTGATATGGGGTGAGTTTCCCTGGCTTCGCCTCGCCGATCGGCAATGTCGCTGGCAAATGATCGTATCCATATAAACGCGCCACTTCTTCGATGATGTCTTCTTCAATTGTAATATCTGCACGACGTGACGGAACAGTAATCGTAAACGTACCGTCATGTTCTGTAAATGTAAATTGCAAGTTCGTTAAAATGCCTGCGACTTCTTCTTTCGTAATTGTTGTGCCAAGCACAAGATTGATACGATCTAACGTAATCGTAACGACGACTTCTTTTTTTGTCAGCGTGTTGACTTCGACAACGCCGCCAACGATTTCCCCGCCAGCATATTCCGCCATCAACGCCGCTGCACGATCAAGCGCTTCTTTCGTGCGCGCAGGATCAATTCCTTTTTCAAAGCGTGTGCTCGACTCACTGCGCAATCCGTGATCTTTGACCGCTTGGCGAATCGTCGCCCCGTTAAAATATGCCGCTTCAATAAATACGTTTATTGTTTCATCACATACTTCCGAGTTTGCACCGCCCATCACACCAGCTAAAGCGACAGGCTCTTTCCCGTTTGTAATGACGAGATGATCTTCTGTGAGCGTGCGCTCTACATCATCAAGCGTCACGATCGTTTCACCCGCTTTTGCGCGGCGAACGACGATTTCTTTTGAACCGAGCCGGTCGTAGTCAAACGCATGAAGCGGCTGACCGTATTCAAGTAAAATGTAGTTTGTAATATCAACGACATTATTATGTGGGCGGATGCCGGCCGCCATTAAACGCGCTTGCATCCAAAGAGGGGATGGACCAATTTTCACGTTTTTCACAATGCGCCCCGCATATAGCGGATTGTCTTCTGGCGCATCGACGCGGACTGAAATATAATCATGAACGTTTTCATTGTTTTCGTGAAGTTCGATTGTCGGAAGCTTCACGCTCCGCCCTAAAATCGCTGCTACTTCATAAGCAACGCCAATCATGCTTAAACAATCGGCACGGTTTGGTGTTAAACTAAGTTCTAACACTTCATCATCCAAGTAAAGTAGTTGTAGCGCATCAGCTCCGACCGGCGCATCGCTTGGGAAAACGAAAATGCCGTCGGCGTATTCTTTCGGCACTAATTTTGACTCCACGCCAAGTTCTTGCAACGAACAAATCATGCCGTTCGATTCTTCACCGCGCAGTTTGGCGCGTTTAATTTTAAAGTTACCAGGCAATACGGCACCAACTTTAGCAACAGCGACCTTTTGTCCTTTTGCGACGTTCGGCGCCCCGCAAATAATTTGCACCGGCTCTCCTTCGCCAATATCGACGAAACATTTACTTAATTTATCGGCGTTCGGATGTTGTTCGCGCTCGAGGACATGTCCGATGACGACACCTTGTATCCCTTTATTGCGCACCTCAACGCTTTCCACTTCAATGCCTGCTTTTGTGATGCGATCAGCCAACTCTTTTGCCGTAATACTTGTTAAATCAACATATTGTTGTAGCCATTTGTATGAAACAAACATCATGCAACCTCCTTTTACACCCGATTAAATTGTTGTAAGAAACGAATGTCGTTTTGATAAAAATGACGAATATCATCAATGCCGTATTTTAACATTGCAATACGCTCCGGACCCATACCGAACGCAAAGCCTGTATATTTTTTCGAATCAAATCCTGCCATTTCAAGTACGTTCGGATGAACCATCCCTGCCCCTAAAATTTCAATCCAACCTGTTCCTTTACATACGCTGCAACCGTTTCCGCCGCAATTTGCACATGAAACATCGACTTCAACAGACGGTTCTGTAAATGGGAAAAAGCTTGGGCGGAAGCGAATGTCGCGATCTTCACCAAACATTTTGCGAGCAAACTCGCGCAACGTTCCTTTTAAGTCGCTCATGCGAATGTTTTCGTCCACAACAAGTCCTTCAATTTGCGTAAATTGATGGGAATGTGTTGCATCATCGTTGTCGCGGCGATATACTTTTCCCGGGCAAATGATTTTTACAGGACCGCGCCCTTCATGTTTTTCCATTGTGCGCGCCTGCACTGGTGACGTATGCGTGCGCAATAAAATTTCCTCTGTAATATAAAATGAATCTTGCATATCGCGCGCTGGATGACCTTTTGGCAAATTGAGCGCTTCAAAGTTGTAATAGTCTTTTTCGACTTCCGGTCCTTCAGCAATCGTATAGCCCATTCCGATAAATAAATCTTCAATTTCTTCAATGACGCGCGTTAACGGATGATGATTGCCGCGTCTAATCGGACGTCCTGGAAGTGTCACGTCAATCGCTTCCGCCGCTAGTTTTTTCTCGACTTCTGCTTGTTCAAGCGTTGCTTGCTTTGCTTCAAGCGCTGTTTGAATCACTTCGCGCACTTCGTTCACAAGCGCTCCCATAATTGGACGCTCTTCAGGAGACAGCGCTCCCATGCCGCGCAGCACTTCTGTAATTGGGCTTTTTTTGCCGAGATATGCGACGCGCACGTCATTGAGCGCTTTTAAATCGTTTGCCTGTTCAATTTTTTCAAGTGCTTCTTGTTGAAGTTGTTGTAACCGCTCCTTCATAAAAACCCTCCTCTGATCGATATAAATAAAAAAACTCGCCCCTTAAGTAAGGGACGAGTGCACTCGCGGTACCACCCTTGTTAGCTATGTCGTTCGCATAGCTCACTTCATTGCGATAACGGTCTACACCGGAACGCCTTTACATTTTGCATGTGCAAAATGGTCCAAGCGCCAACTCCCGAGGTGAATTCACTTGCTTCTACCATAAAAACGCTCGCAGTCTATGGCGTTTTCTCCCTGAATGGCGATCGGCAAGCTACTCTTCTCGATCATCGTTTTTTGTATGATGAAATTCTTCATTTATTATAAGCAAATAGGCAATAAGGTGCAAGGTGACGATACAAACATATGTTTATTTTTTCTGCAAATGGTAAAGTAAAATTCCTGTTGCAACGGCTACGTTTAACGATTCTGCCTTCCCATAAATCGGCACATATAAGTTTGTTGTCGTCTGTTGCAGCCACTTATCGCTTACTCCACTTCCTTCATTTCCAACAATTAATGCAAACGATGAAGAAGGAGATACAGAACGGTAGTCTACCCCATTTTGAAGCGATGTGCCATAAATGGGGATATGCTTGTTTTGGAAGCGAGCGATCCATTGACCAATATCTCCTTTTATAACAGGGAAATGAAACAACGAACCTTGCGTTGCACGCATGACTTTTGCATTGTATATATCTGCGCTCCCTTCACCAACAACAACAACGTCTACTCCTGCGGCATCTGCGGTGCGAATGATCGTCCCTACATTCCCCGGATCTTGTACGGCGTCAATGAACAATGCCGTTTGTATATCATCAATGTTCCAATGCAGTTGTTTACATACCGCTGCGATGCCTTGCGGTGTTTCCGTGTCGCTAATTACTTTCATTACGTCATTTGTCACGATCGTCATTGGAATATGCGCAACGTTCCAGCTTGCTGGAATGGTCGCATGTTCAGCGATGATGAGTTCTTCAATATAAACGCCGCTTTTTATTGCCTCTTCGACTAAATGAAATCCTTCAATGAGAAACAACCCGGTTTTGTCGCGCTCTTTTTTCGTTAAAAGCTTTTTCCATTGCTTCACTCGCTCATTTTTTGGTGATTCAATTCGTTTCACTCGTTGTTCCCCCAATGTTTCGCAATAAATTCATCGCGGCCTGAGGCAGCGCGGTCTTCTTTATAATGTTTCGGATTTTTTTTATGGTAATTTTGATGATAGTCTTCTGCTGGATAAAACGTTGTCGCAGGTAAAATTTTTGTCACAATCGGTTTTGAAAAACGTCCGCTTTCTTCTAATTGTTTTTTTGATTGTTCAGCTAATGCTTTTTGCCGTTCATTATGATAAAAAATTGCTGTTCGATATTGCGGACCACGGTCATGAAATTGCCCGCCGTCATCCGTCGGATCAATTTGACACCAATACAACTCTAACAATTTTTCGTACGGAAACACATCTGGATCAAACGTAATTTGCACCGCTTCGTAATGCCCTGTCGTTCCCGTTTTCACTTGTTCATACGTCGGATGTTCCACATGACCGCCTGTGTATCCAGAAACGATGCCGTAAATACCATCAAGCTCTTCAAACGGAGTGACCATGCACCAAAAACAACCTCCAGCAAATGTTGCTTTTTCCATTTTCCTCTCTCCTCTTTGATGAATAGTAATTATCATTATAGCAAAAACTACGTACGCAATACATAAAGAATGGAGTGAAAACAATGGACTTTAATTTACGTGGTGCCGTCATGGCAAACGTCGCAAACAGTTCAAAAGACCATCTTGAACATACGATCGTTGATGCGATTCAACAAGGTGAAGAAAAATATTTGCCTGGTCTTGGCGTTTTATTTGAAGCGTTATGGAATCATGCAACAGAGGAACAAAAACAATCGATGCTTGCCACATTAGAAGAAGCCGTAAAAAAATAGCCTTCCATGCGAAGGCTATCTTTTTACATTGTCGCCCCTATTTATGTGCCACACGAAATGCATATTTTGTCGTCGATGAATACACTTCTCCTGCCCGCAAAATGCAAGGCGGAAAATGTGGATGATGTACCGCATCCGGTAACGCTTGTGTTTCTAAACAAATGCCCAAATATTTTCGCGATGGCACCCCGTTTACCTTCATCCCATCTGGAAGTTGATTGCCTGTGTATACTACTACCCCTGGTTCGTCTGTTTCCACTATTAATGTTCGTCCGCTTTTCGGGTCGAACAAGACAATTTCTTCCTCATAATGAGCATTTAACACAAATGGATGATCATATCCTTGCCCGACTAAGACAATTTGCGGATGAGTTGCTTCCACGCCTTCTTTGATTGTTTTTCCTTCGCGCAAATCAAATGGAGTGCCTGTCACATCCAGCAATGCGCCAGTTGGAAGAAACTCGTGATCCAACTGTAAAAACCGATCGCTATTGATTTTTAACCTGTGTTGCAAAATATCTCTTTTTGCGTTGCCGCTTAAATTAAAATACGTATGGTTCGTTAATGTAAGCGGAGTGTCTTGATCCGAAATGGCATGGTAAGAAATGATGAGCTCATTTTGATTATTTAACGTATATGTGACTTGTACATCAACATTTCCTGGATATCCTTCTTCTCCATCAATACTTCGATATGAAAAACGTACACCGACTTCTTCTTTTTTTGAGAATCCTGCTGCTTGCCAAATAACATGATGAAAGCCTTTCTCCCCACCATGTAGATGGTTTTTGTTTTCATTTGCATATAGCTTATATGTTTTCCCATTTAACTCAAAACAACTATTTTTTATTCTTCCCGCTACCCTCCCGATGACAGCTCCTAAGTATGGACGGTTTGTCAAATAAGAAGAAAAGTCATCAAATGACAAAACGACATTTTCATAGTTTCCATTTTTATCAGGAACAATTATGCTTGTAATTATACAGCCGTAATTTAAACAAGTGATTTCCATTCCATAGTCATTTGCAAGCGTAAATGCGATGATTGGTTGACCGTCGATTTCTGTTCGTCGCTCTTGTACAAGCTTCATGTTTTTGTACTCCTTTTTGGATAATGTCATAAAAGAAATAGCTCTCACCAAAGTGGAAGCTATTTCTTTACTGTATGAGCACAGCTACTTTCTCTTACAACAAGTTTCGTTGGAACAACAATTTTTTTCGGTATTTCTCTTTTCGTTTGAATTTGTTCAACAAGCAATTCAACGGCCGTCTCGCCCATAAATTCCGTATAAACTTGCACAGTCGATAACGGTGGCTGGACAAACTTCGATGTTGGAATGTCGTTAAAGCCTACGATGGCCACTTCATTTGGCACATCAATTCCAGCTTCATGTAGCGCTCGCAACGCTCCAATCGCCATCGAATCGCTTGCGATAAAAAACGCAGTTGGACGATTTGGTAGCTGAAGCGCTTGTTTCATTAACATATATCCATCTTCAGCAATAAAACGCCCGGTGAATACGTACTCTGGAATGAATATCCCGCGCAAATATAAATATTCATAAAATGTACGTTCACGCTCATCTTGAATCAGTTGACCATCGTCGACATATTCGCGTCCTCCAATATAGCCAATATGCTTATGACCGAGATCCATTAAATATTGAAGAACACGAGCAGTTGCTTTCCGAAAATCAACAACGACAGAATCAAAGCGATCTTCATTAGGAGAGTAATCAACAAAAACAATATGTTTTGTGACCGAAGTGAATAAGTCAATATTTCGTTTTCCAAACTTTCCAACAGCAATAATTCCATCTAAACTTGTTAACCATTCTGATTCATACGAACCATCTTTCTTAAACAACTTGACAAGCTCAATTTGACGGTGAAAACATTCTTTTTCTACTCCGAGACGGATTGCCATATAGTATGGATCGTCAAGCTCTTGCGATTCCGAGTACCAGTTGACAACGCCAAAGCGAAGTCGATCTTTGGCATGTAGCTGGTTGCGTTCCCTCGGCGTTTTATAGTTAAGCTCTTGCGCAATTTCAAAAATGCGCTTTCTCGTTTCGTCCGAGACGGATAACGTTGTATCGTAGTTTAACACACGCGAAACAGTGGCGACCGAAACCCCTGCTTTCTCGGCAATTTCCTTCAATGTAGCCATCGATGCATCCCTTTCTTATTCTAAATTTTAACAATTTTACTACCGTACGGTTTAAGGATCAAATCACGAAATTGTTTTTCTTGATCTGTATGATTTAGGACGAACATATACTCCCCATCATCACATACACGTCGATACACTTCGACACCTTCGTCACTTTCTACATGCCATATGTGATGTTTTTGTACAATTTCTTTTGCAAGGTCATTGAGCACATGAGCGTCTATTCCACCGCCAATATAATACACGTTCCCATCACCATATTGATTTTCTGTTATCGCAGCAAGTGGATAAAATGGATCGTCATATCGATATAACACGTTGGCTGTTGTCGGCTCAAGCAAGTCGCGCCAAACGGAACACATCGCTTTTCGACCTTTCCATCGTTCCTCTCCAACAATTGGAACACGACGATAAGCAAGCGACTCCACTTCGTGAATATGCGCACCGACAAGGTCGCTCACATATGCAGGTAATATATGTTTAAAATGGATGTTGTTTTGTTTATTTTTCAATCCCGTGCGGAAAGAAAATATAATCGTCCCACCGCATCGGGCAAACGTTTTCAATTTTTCGGCTAATGTTTCATCAATGATTTGTAATACAGGAATGACGAGTACTTTATATGTTGAGAAATCGCGCGACACAGGAATAACGTCGATGTTTGCATTTAAACGATAAAACGGCTCATATAACCGAAGAAGTTCCGTCGTAAAATCGAACGCTTTGCTTTGTGGCTGAAAACGCCACGACCAAATGTTGTCATAGTCATATAAAACAGCAATATCCGCTTGAATGGGTGATTGTAACACATGTTCGAATGTCGGAATATGCGAAAAAACAGATTGTACTTCTTTATACTTTCTTCCGCGTATATTGCTATGATCTACAATTCCATAACAAAATTGCTCTGTTCCTCGATCCATTCCACGCCAACTAAAATATAACATATTCGTACATCCGTGGGCGAACGCCTGATACGACCACATTTTTGCTTGATTCGGCCGCGGTAAATATCCAATCATCTCATGCCCTTGCGCTCCCATAAGTTCTTCAACAATCCAATAGTTTCTCCCAAGCAATCCGCGGTTAAAATCATGGCTCATCGCAATCGCTGCCGGGGAAATCGGCTCGTCTAGCCCTCCCCATACAGGGTAGTTATCATAAGACACGAAGTCCATGAGCCGAACATTTTCCTCATGATCAAACCATTTGTTAAAGAAGCCACCGGATACGTTTGTTGTCACTTGCTGATGGGAACCTTTATGTTTTCTTACAATGTTTGTCATTTCATGGGCAAAACGGTTGACGGAAAATGAACGAAAACGAGCCCAATCTAACTGCAAAGATGGATTATGCGTTGTAATTGTTTTCGTTGGCATTGGAATTTCTGAAAAATCGTTGTATGTCTGTCCCCAAAAAATTGTTCCGTACGCTTCATTCAACACATCAATTTGCTTATATTTCTCTTTCAAAAATTGTTGAAATTCTCGATGGCACTGTTCACAATAACACATATCACTTCCTTCATGTCCAAATTCATTATCAATTTGCCAAGCAATAATCGCTTCTTCACCTTTGTAATGTGTCACAAGCTGCTTCGTTATATTTGCCGCATATAAGCGATATGTTGTTGAATTAAAACAATATTGTCTTCTTCCACCAAAAACACGAATACGCCCAAACTCGTCTTTAGATAAAATGTCTGGATGTTTTTTTGCTAACCAAGCGGGAAATGTCGCGGTCGGCGTACCAAACATAATTGAAAGCCCATTCTCTTTCAACTTTTTCACTACTTCATCAAAAAAAGAAAAATCAATATCTCCTTCTGTTCGTTCCATTAAGTGCCAAGAAAATTCCCCGATGCGAACGATGTTAGCCCCTAGTTCTTTGATTCCTTGGTAACTATTCAGCCACATCATAAAGTGAGCTGAATATTTTTTGTATTTCTTGTCTATCCTGAAAACAAAATTTGGCAAAAAACAACCCCCACCTAGCCTTTGGAATATAATTTCCAAAGGAAGGTATTAAAGTTTATATA